>CALWAB010000021.1 GCA_944372745.1 uncultured Clostridia bacterium
TCATCAGTTTCAACCACTCTCATAATCTTTATGAGTTCACCTGTTTGTGCATCCACATAAGCATAGAATTGGTCACCACTGCCTGTAGCCTGCACTTCCCAAGCGAGTGTTTCACCTACATATTCATTAGGTATAATACACAAAGATGTTTTTTGTACAGATAACTCTGGCGTAACAGCTCTTTCTGCATCAGTTTTTGTTGCAACTACTTTAGGAATATTACGCTCCGTATGATTGTATGCGTATGTCATTGCTTCAAATCCAACAACTGTTCCATCGTCCATTGCGACTTTTACTTTAATTAAGTCTGGATATACCACTATATCATTAATTGTATACGCGAGATTTACATATAAATACCCTTCAGCATCAGCGTACCACACGCTTTTCATATTTTCAAATCCTAGTTTCGTGATAAATTCTTCTGCAATTTGCACACACTCTTCTTGAGAAAGTTTTTTTACTTTAAGGTCGTGTGTTCTATTATAGCTCAGTGGGAATCCACCTTCTTTTGTGATTTGTACAAAGCCTGTAGTACCATCTGCAAATTTTAAATCATAATTATATGTGACAAACTTCCCTTCTGTCGAGCCACTGTAATCTATACTGTTGTATTCAAAAACTTCTTTAGTGATTTTTTCTTGTGCTTGCACTTTTGTCACTTCACCTGCTGGCAATCCTTTAATTTCCTTATTTAGAACTGAATCTGAGAATGGTCCGTCATAAATCAACTGCGGATATTCCACACTTGGTTCTTCAAGGCTAGAAAATTGACGACTAAAATTCGTATCTAATGACTCATTGCTAGACTTCATATTATCGACAATGCTATAGTCATTAGATAACAATGTAGCAAAACGATTGACTTCTTGCTTAACATTTCTAGCAGAGTCATAAAGTGATTCAATACTGTACTTTTGGTCATCTGTTAATGCTTTACCTTTCGCTAGTTGATTTGATAAACTTGTACAATATCCGTTCGTTTTGTTTATAAAACTCACTGTTTTTGATATAGATTGTTCGTCTAATGGAAGTGATGCCAAATTGTCTTGTGCCATATTGCTTTGTTCAAGCAATTTATCCACTAAGTCCGCTTGATAACTTTGTGAATTGGAAGAATTGAGTTTACTCAAATTCATTTCAATATTATTGACATTATCAATAAGTTCATAAAATGATTTTTCGTAAACAAATTCTAATTGCCTTTTGTATGTATCTCTATCGCCCACCATTGTAAAGAATGCTATAGCGAAACCTATACTTATAAGCAATAGCGTAGCACTCACTATCCATAAAATTGTATTAACTTTAGAATTATTCATATTATCACCTTATCCTTATAAGCAAAATATATGCTTCCCTATTGTTACTACTTGTTGTCTTGACCATATCCAACTACTTGTGGCAGTAGCAGGATTAAAATAATAAATACATCCATAAGTTGGGTCCCAACCATTGAGTGCATCTTGTGCCGCTTTAAGTGCTGTATCATTAGGCGTCAAATTGATTTGTCCGTCATCGACTGCAGTAAATGCACCTTTTTGATAAATAACACCTGCTACAGTATTAGGAAAACTAGCATTTTTTACTCTGTTGAGAATGACCGCCCCTACTGCGACTTGTCCAGTGTATGGCTCGCCTCTAGCTTCTGCGTATATTGCTTTAGCGAGCAAATACTTATCGCTATTTGTTTGTGTACTTGAAGATGTCAAACTCATTCCTAAAGCATTCGCGGTATTCGTTCCTACTATTCCGTCAACTGCTAATCCATTCACTCTTTGGAAATACTTAACTGCAGCTATAGTTTTACTGCCATATATTCCGTCCACATTGCCAGTATAATATCCCCAATTTTTCAATTTTTGTTGCACAGTTTTAATCTGTGATGTTGTTAAACATTCTAGCGTTTGAACCTGCTGATATGTATTCTTTGCTCCCAAACTTTGTATGTCCATAAATGACATTGCAGTGAACATACTAGCAAGGCTCATAACTGCCACCATAAGTATTTTAAAACTTTTTCTCATATGCTTCTCCTTATAATTTTCATTATTATGTGTAATTTTATTTTTTTTATAATTATTTTTTGAAAAAACCTTGAAAAAGCACTTCCCTTGTGATATAATTACTTGCAAAAGGAAGGTAATGTATGGAAACAAACGAAAATTTCAAAAAAGTTTTAATGGAGTTATTTGACGAAAAGGATATTGACCCAAAATATCGAAAACAAGTAGAAGTAGACGAAATTATGCAAGAGTATAGAGATAATATGGCACAATTTAAAAAAGACTATGAAGCACAAATTCAACAAGAGCGTATAGACACTATAAAGTCATTGACAAAGGATGAATTGGAATTAGTACTTGATTTATATGGTCAAGAAATTTTCTCAATGTACGAAAAGAAAAACAATGTAAACCTAGAATGTATTGTTAGATAAATTTAAAAGTGGTTATAACCACTTTTTTTACTATTGTCAATTTAGTTATATCAGACACAAATCATTAAAATAGCACTTAAAGAAAATAACTATACATATTTTACCACGCCATATTATATTATAGGAACACTAATTAAAAACAAAATAAACATTAAAATACTTTGTATTTAGTTGCAAATACTATATGATACTTTCAATCCCAAGTCGTATGTGCTAATCTATTATTGTCTTTTATGACATTACCTCCTATGATTAAAATTGTATAGACTACAAATTTTATTTTATCATAGGAGGTATTCTTATATAAAGGTTAACTTCTATTGAACCACGGGACTATCCCGTGGTTTTCATTAAAAAAACTGTAAATTTAATTTTACAGTTTTATAATAATTTGTCTTCTTGTCTTATATGAGATTTATCCTTTTTCAAATTCTTAGTTTCAGCAAATGCTAAATTGTCACCTATTATCATCAAATGTATCTTATCTCCGCCTTTAGAATCTTTATATATTTTTTCATTAATTTCTTTTTCAATTCGTTTTAATCTTTCTTCCACTTCTGCATCTGTATATTGCTTTACCCAACCAGTATTTGAATCATATTGAAGCGAACGAACTTCTCTATTTAAGGTTGAGTATTCTAAATCATCTAAGCCTCGCATAATACATACATTCCTTTCATATTCATCATCTTGCAAGTAGGATTTTACAATAGAATTAGCAATTTTAAAATTTTTTTTGAATTCCTTTATTGTTAAATTTTCATCCTTTACTTCCTTTTCCTTATCGTGAATTATTATACCATTTTCTCTTCGTTTAGGCTCTTCATCGTCATATTTATACTCTTTATCTCGGTTTTGCATATAATCATCATCTTTAGTTTCCATAGCATTTTCATTTCTATAAACTGGCGTCCATCGAGTATAAAAACTTTTCCCCAATTTATCTTTATCATTTTTAATTAAAAAATCTGTAATTAAATTTTCTTTTGACTGTTCAAGTCCCTTTTCCGAATACCTAACATCCGCCTTTATCTCATCGTTATCAACTGATAGTGCAACTACAAAACGACCTTCACCGCTTAGCATTTTTTCAGTTTTTCTTAATTCTATATCAACCGCTACATCAGTACATTCGTCTGGCAACAAATCATCAGCAAAAAACTCATTGGGATTGTCAATTTGTCTACCACTAGCCAATCTAAATTTATACTGTATAATACCTATTCCTCGCGTTATAGCATAATTTAATTGAGAATAATTTTTCATTTTTTCTTTTTCTTTTTGTATAAATTCTTTTTTTATTCGATTAAATCTATCTTCATCATTTGCTATACTAGGATAAAAATTTTTTATCCTTTCTTCTTCGTAATTCCATTTCTTAGATATATAATCTTCTTCAGATGCCAATACTGACGCTATTTTTTTATTTGCTTCTTGGCATAATTCGTCTATATATTCTTTTTTCTTATTTAGCAATTCTTCTCTATGTTTTTCTGCATTATTTAATGTCTCTTGTTTTTTATCCAATGTTGTTTTACCGCCGTTGCCAAATATATCTCTTAATTTCATTTCTTCTTCCTTTTATTGAATTATATCACAAATATACCATTTTGTAAATAAAAAATAAATAAATAACTTATTGTCTCACAAAGAAGTATAACACCTTATATAGTAATTCGTATTATAAAAAAAGAAGGCTTTTAGCCAAAAAACTTATTAATGATTTCCACAATTTTTGAACGATATTCTATTTCATTTGAGCCATCATCTTGCCCACCTACAAAGCATAATGGTGGATATACGACACACCACCAGTTATCCCCCTCACCTGTGCCTAAATTTAATATTAAGGCATCATAGATTCCGCTTTCAAGCACCAATTCATCATACTGTCTTGTAGGGAAATTCTCTTGACGAATTTCTGCATTTGCAGTGTAAGTAAACCCATTTCTTTTTAATACACTGTCCGCTGTGGCTTCTATACCGGAAATATTGTCATTGATAATCTTTATTGCTAATTCCTTTGTGGTGGCTTCTGCCAATAATGGTGTTAAAAAGTCAACAACTTCGCTTTTTACTTGATATTTGACGCGTTGGTCAACTTCGCTATTGCTATTTGCTCGAATATGTATTCTCAAAAAATCTGCTTTGTTGTATTCACTATTTGATTGAAAGCCAAATATCGCTACTAATACTATCAATAATGCTACTGCTCCCCCAACTATAAAATGTAAACTATTCATACTATCACCTTCGCAAATGAAGTATTGACACACTTTCAAATATTTATACACAAATTATACTTTTTACAAAAGGAGTGTTAATGACTATAGTCACATAAATACGAAAAGGAACTTTTTAGGGGATTTCATCCCCTAGGTGGGATGCCCCACCATGGCGTGGTCTTTGTGTGAGTACTTAGGCATAACTTAGTACTTTACAAATATACTTAGTGCTTGACAAAGCACTAAGATATATATTTTATATTTTTAAGTACTAGTGCTGGCTAGTATCACATATCAAGCCCACAGGTCAAGGGTACTAGCGTACGGCACTGGTCACCGATTTGAGAGAACCTATAGAGTAAGTGCTAGTACCAACTAAGACCATGCCATAGGGTGGCATCACACTTGTCCTTGTCTAAGGTTCTAGGGGATGACCCCCCCCCTAGAAATAAATAAAGTGAAGGGGAATAGGTAGTTCCCTTCCTTCTAACCCCATCTCCTAAACTTTGCCCCCTACTTAGTAAAATAGCTCATAGGGTGAATAGTGTGTGTATTTTCGACATCTAGCCCAATCAATTTTGATTCGAAAAGAATGTTAGCTCGACATATAGAAGAAAAACCATACTTTTTTCTTATTTTCTCTACCACAATATCTTGTTTGCGTTTTGCTTCCTGTCCGTCATTCCAAAGGCACAACTGCTCATACTCGCCATCAAAATCGCACACGGACACACCTATACTACGCATTGGAGTCTTGAAATCATAATATTTTGATACAATGGACATTGCACGCTGAATAATATCAAAGGAATTATTTGTGCTAATTAAAAACTTGCGTTGCTTAGTGATAGAGTGTAGGCTACTATCCCGCATATTGACCGCTACTGTTCGTGCCTTGCCAACATTGTACTTTCGCATTCTGCTTGCCACACTTTCAGCTAGCATAGTGATGACCACTCGGCACTCCTGCAATGATTTAATGTCCTGCGGTGGCGTCATACTATTGCCGACTGACTTAATAATGCTACTTTGCCCCCTTTTCTTGACAGGTGACACATCAAGTCCATTGGCAAATTCCCATAAGTATTTGCCCCACGCCCCCAATTTATCCACCAAATATTGCACAGGAGTATTTGCTAAATCGCCAATAGTTTCAATGCCCATTTTGTTTACTTTCTTTGTAGTGGCTTTGCCCACATACAATAAATCTTGCACAGGCAAACCCCATATTTTTGATTTATAATTATCTATATCAATACAAGTGGTAGCGTCAGGTTTCTTCATATCTGAACCAAGTTTTGCAAATATTTTATTATAACTCACTCCCACTGATGCGGTAATGCCTATTTCGTCCTTAATACGCTGGCGAATTTCGTTAGCAATTTCTTCTCCTGTTCCAAAGAGTTTTCTACTCTCAGTGACATCTAACCACGCCTCGTCTATACCGAATGGCTCTATTCTATCGGTATAATCTTCGTAAATGGCACGCACTCTACGCGAAAAACGCAGATATTCATCAAAGTTGGCTATCACGCAAATAATATTAGGGCATATTTGTCGTGCTTGCCAAAGTACCATACCCGTTGTAATGCCCATACTCTTAGCTATATAATTCTTGGCTAGCACTATACCGTGTCTATCTCGTGGGTCACCTATTACGCACAAGGGATAGTCCTTCCAATACGGATTACGCTGGCACTCCACTGACGCATAAAAATTGTTTAAGTCGCTATGTAATATCGTTCTCATTTGCTCCCCCTTATTGTGCTTCATTATAGCAAATGTAGAACATATTTTTCAATAACTATTAGAACAATTTTTCTATTTTTTATTGGTAATTTTTTCCATACACTTAATATAAAAGGGAACTTCCGTTCCCTTTCATCCTTGATTGTGTCTAGGGGATTTCATCCCCTAGGACCCTAGACAAGGACGGGCATCCTTGACCTGTGATCAAAAGCACTATAAAATTAAGTTTTTACGCAAAAACAAAATAAATATTGCTTTTTGCTATCGCAAAAAGTAAAAATATTTTTTTATTATTTTTCTATTTGCAGTTTTTCTACAGTCTGAAATATATAAAATTTTTATATGTTTTTTTTATATGACAAATTATTCCTATGCGTTCAACAATCATTCCAATAATATTTTCTGTCATTATATACCCTATTTCATCAAAAATTCAATTAACGCTTGTTTTTTATCACTCTTCATATTTTTGATTATGTCTAAGTATTTTTTGTCCAATTCATAATCTTTAAAGTTTTCATAAAAAAATTGCTCAGGCGTAACACCACATACTTCTAGTATGTCATATAGAGCATTCATACTAGGACATACGCATTTCTGTTCCAATGTACTTATATAACTTTCCTCTTTACCTATACGCAAAGATAACTCTCGTGCAGACAAATTTGCATTATACCTAATTATTCCAATCCTTTCTACAATTGCCTTTTTATCTTTATCCGTCATATTTTCCCCTTAATTTTTATTAATTATAAAATTTAATTTAAAGCAACTAATAGGATTATTTTCATAAAAAAGTTTTTTATTCAATATTTTATTGGATATAATACAATATACTTGCTTTTTATTGAATAATATACTATAATATCCAATATAAAAGGAGATTTTGATATGACTATTACTGATGATAAAAAAATAATTTACACTATGCCAAGTAGAACCATTACTTCTGCCCCTATTCATACATTAGAAGAAGCTCTTAAATTTATAACAAATATCGAAATGTCGTGTAAAACCGATATGGGATATTTTATAGGAGTTTGGGACAATTTTTTAAAACACGCTGATAAATGTAGGGATATGCCTTACATTATTTTTACCAAAGAAGAATTTAATGAAATTATTAATAAAAATAGACCTTACTTTTGCGATGCAGAATATCAAGAGGATGATGAAATAAAATTGATTAGTAAATCTAAAATAAGGTCTTAACCTCCTTATTTCGACACTATACTATAAAAAAAATAATAGCATAGTTGTTATTTTATTAAAAATGCACTCATTACCTTAAAAACAAAAAGCATATTGAAACCTATCAATATGCTTTTTGTTATTTTTCAATTTGTTTATTTACTTTATAATCTGCCAAACTGCGTTCTATATTATCGCTATACAAAATATTATTTACATTATTTTTTAATAATTTTAATTTGTTATCATTTTCTTTTGATTTATTCAAAATTAAATCTGCAGTTGTATCACCTACTGCCATTATTTTCCAACTTTCAACATTTGTTTTTAGTTCTTTTTGTAATTTCTTAAATATTTCCATAGCATCATAAGATACATATACAGTTTGTTTCTTTGCAAAATATTCAATCAATTTTTCTCTTTTCTGTGTGCTTATTGGTGCTGTATAGACAAATATTTTGAAATCTTTCATATTGCAATATGTCATATTTACTGCCATAATTTTATACTCCTTATGAGTATATTTTAACACACTTTTTGTACACTGTCAATAGAGAAATTTTATTTCTTTTTAGTTCTTAAATCACTATTATTTATTTCAAGTTTCAAAGCATTGTCACTCATATATATACGAGAATTTAATCTATCACCGTAGCGTGTCAAAAAATCTTCACTCGTTAAATTTGTTGAAATGATTGTAAGCTTATTCTTCATAATGCGTATATCTATAATATTTTGTAGATATTCGGCAGTCACATTTTGATAAATAGGTTCCGTTCCTAAGTCATCAATTACTAATACATCACAATCGACAAATACTTGCTGAAGTACATTTTTTTCTTCCAATGTTCCTAAATGCCACTCCAATAAGCGTTGGCTAAGCTCAAATGCTGGCATAAATACGACCGCCACACCCACTTGCAAAAGTTCATTGCTAAGGCACTCTAAGAAAAAAGTCTTTCCAACTCCCACTTTTCCTTGCAATAATATGAGTGAACTACGAAATTTGCCACCTTCTTTGACTATATTTTCGCCTAGAGTAAGAAGATTTTTTGCAAATTTAACATCGTCATAAAGATTTACATTAAAATCTTTAAATGTGCGTGTCATATTTTGACTAAGGTTACTATTTTCAAAAAGTGCCTTTGTGACAGCGTTTTGAAAACACGAACAACGCGTATTACCAACAAACCCTGTATCTTTACATATTTTACAGGAGTATTGCGGACGAATGTCATCGAGCGTCATATTCATTGACTTGAGAATTTTAGAACGCTTATCCTTTAATTTCTTAATTTTTTCATTAAATGCACTTGCATCACCACCGTCAAATTCAACTTTCGCCTTTTCAATTATTGCTGCACGAATCGCCTTGTCTATAGCCTCAAAATCTGCATTTTGAAGTGCCTTATAATAACGCACATCCGCTTGATGCTCTGCATCGTGCTTTCGGCTGACTATATTATTATATACCATATTCTCTATTTCGGTTTTGTTCATAATTTTCCCCTTATAACCAATCTTCTATATTGCTAAAGACATTTTGTAATTCTTCTTTTGTATAATCTCTTTGATGTATAATTGCACTATTTTTTGATTTTGCATTTGATGTCTTTTTTGCTTGCTCTGTTAGTGGAGTAGTTTGTTCTTTTGCCTTGTCCACTGTATCTATACCCTTCTCTTTCCAATCAGACAAAATCTTATTTAGGTACTGCATAGGCTGTGCCTTGTCTTTTGCTAGGCTTGCCCCGTACATTATGAGTTCATCACTCAAATTCCAACTATAAGTCCAAGTTCTATAGAAATCTCTATCCCAAGAAGTCACATTTCTAGTTAAGCCACAAGCATTTAAAATTTCTTTTATAATATTATCCGTCTTGATACCACTTTCAATTTGTTGATTGTAGCTTTCAAGTGACACAATACCGTGTGCGTACAATTTATTAATGTGATTATTCATCCCTTCTAGAGTTCGTATAGAATTTTTGAAGCAGTCGTTCGCTATAGCCAAAAGCGTAGTTTCGTCATAACCTTTAGCGAGCCAAGGCTGTACATAATTTGTAATGACTGGGTCTAAATTGTCATAATATAGACCCAATGCTCTAGTCACTGCTTTAGCAAGACTCAATACGCTTTCGCGTTCTGCTTCAAAGCCTGTGATTTCCTTAATGTCATACAATTTGAGTTCATAATAATTGAGCAATTTCGCATCTAATCTATAGATACTAGGATTGACTTTGATATTCTTTGCGACAAACAAAATGACTTCGTGCTTAAAGCCAAGTTCTTCAGTCCACTTCTTATAAAATTGCCTATCTTCAAAAGTGGCTTTTCTCTTACTTTTAAGGGCTTTAATTACTTCGGACACTTTGTCTAAACTCATTTCAAATTCTTTCATTTTCTTGTCAATTTCTTCGACTGTATGCGCCCCTTCGTCTGCCCAATTTTTCGCTACGGTGGTTATGTACTTGTAACCCACATTTTCACCTTTCTGCATTGTACAAAATTTGACAATCAACAAAAATGCGGCTTGTTCTATATTTAATGATTCCATAGCAGTATAGTAAGCGTCAAATTCGTTTGGCATAATTTGCCTTTTGATTATGTCTTGTATCATAAGGTTAAATTCTTCATACTTAGACTTGCTCCACTTATGGTCATTAGATATAGCGTTTTTGAGTGGGTACAAAACCACTTGCACTGGGTCGCCATACATTTTTAACAAGCCTTGATTTTCCCAATACTGCAATGCGGTCATTACATCCAATTCTGACATATTGAGAATTTTACAAATTTTATCAAGGTCATTATCTGGCGATTCGCCTGAATTTGATATATATGTGACATATATATACACTTTCACAAAATCACTAGGTGCATAAGGCAAATAGTCATTTATGAAGATATTGTCTATTTCCGTTTTTGAATTTTCTATAAAGTCGCTTGACTGCTTAATGAATGCCATTTTCTACCCTTTCTCTATTTTTATCAATAATTGATTAAATTAAATTTTAATTAACTTTCGTTAATTTTAATTAATTTTTGTTAAAATATTATAACACAATTTTCTTTTTTAGCAATCATTTATTGCACACTTTTCTATGTGTGGCTTTTCTCTTTTGAACTTGCTGGTATCTAGGGAATTTCCTATCTCTTGAAAGGGAACTACCCGTTCCCCTTCAACCCCTTAGGGCAGGATAGCATCCTGCACCTATGGTCTTGGTATGAGATACTAGCCAACTTTTGTACTTAAAAACTTATTAAAAATGCTTTGCATTTCGCAAAGCATTTAAATTATAATAACAATTCATTTTAACTTAAATTAATTTTTGCACAATTCCACATTAAATTTGTGGGAAAGTAGATGCGTCACAGGTAATTGACAATGAGAATGTATCACCTGAACTTGGTGCTTGTGCTCCGTCAAGTAAGAAGTTAATATCACTTATTACATCACTGAAATTCACGGATTTATTCAAATATGTATATCCACTTAATGATGTATCTGCTGAAGTTGGTGCAAAACTTTGTAAGTTTTCAAAATCTTCTGCTAAGAAATAAGCATAGAATGTCTTAGTAACCGAAGTACTTGTAGAAGTAAATTCTGGATAAGCGATTATCATTCTATCACTAGGTGCATAATATGAATATTCTATATTGTCACCTTCTTGAATTTCAGTATAATTGATTTCATAATCAGCAGACCCAAACTTAGGGAATACTTGCCATTCTTGTGCAGATGCTGGTAAATTAGCAGAATCCGCAGGCGTATAGGTCAAATCAATTTTAAAGCGTATGTATGAATTTGTTTGTCCGTCCGAATATACGCTAAAAGTCAAATCATCTACTATATTGTCCGCACTTGTAGCCCAATTCAATGACGCTACATCCCCTGTCATATCTTGGAAATATACATTCCCTGATTGAGAAGCATCAACTAAATTGCTATAATCTGGTTGAAGTTGTAATGTAAGTGTAGTATCCGTAACTACTCCACTTGTCCCGCTATGTTGCATAGCGATAGCAAGATTTCCTGTAAATACAATTGTTCCTGTCGCATTTTTTGAATCAGTCAAAGCAGAAAGAGTAACACCTAGCACACATACAAGTAGAGCAACTACGCTCAAAGCAATAATACCCAATCTCTTAAGGCTTAAGACTCGTGTATTTGTCATAATTTCTCTCCTTCTTTAGTATAACAAAATAAAATTTATTTATTCAATATATTTATACATTTTTTTACAAAAATAGTCAAGCAATTTAATATATATTTTTTATATCAAATATTTTTAAAATTATTATTATTTCACAATTTAAATTTTCAATTTGCCTTGATTAATCATTTTTATGTCAACGCCATTGTTATAAAATCGCATATTTTTGTCATATCACCAATGCTTATATTCGCTTAGATATAATTAATCAAAATTATTTTACTCGACATATATATAAAATTAGTTAATAGAAAGTTTATGTTTAAGATATAGTCAGTCCACTAAGCGTGATTTCGGCGTCTTCCGTATTGCACACAAAGGTGTATGGCGTTTGTGTGACTGTGGCTCCGCTTGTGGCGGATAATGTGCCACTTGTGGCGGATAATGTGCCACTTATTTCGCCGTTTATAACGGTTATTGTGTAAGTGCGTCCCACTACCAATTTTGGCATTGTGATATTTATTTGTGTGCTTGTAGCACTCACTCTGTATATCATTGCTTGATTATCTTCACTAGAGATAACAAGTAACGCATTGGTGTCCGTCTCTATATTAGAAGTGGCTTGTAAATTTACTGAGTAATAATATGTTGGAGGCGTTGGCACACTGTCTGTACCAAGCAAATTCGTGGCAAGTGATTTCAGATTTAGATGGAGCGCAACTCGCACGCCGTGGCCCACGGCAACACTACCGGCGGAAATGACACCATCCGAGTCGATATCGAGCGCGTAATTTTTCAAGGCACCTTTGTTATCATAGCCGGAACGCAGCCACGCAGAGGAACCTGTCGCTCTATCATAGCCATTTAGTTCCCACAAGCCTGTTCGTCCATCTCCACTTGCTCCAATTGTTCCATTTGTCAAAGTCGCTGTTGCACTGCCATAACTGCTTACTTGGGATACGCTTTCTGCTTCGTCAAAAGTTCTTCCTGTATCCTGTATTTGCTCTGTTTCACTACTTCCGTATCCTGTGTATAATGTCTCAAAACCACTTGGTACCCATAGTTTGTCTGTATATGTGCTTTCTACTGTTCCTTGCCAGCTGCTATGACCTTCACTTAAGCCATCCATCCCGTTTCCAACCACCCAGAATAATATTGAACTACTTGTATCATTCGTATATCCGCTTGAACCTATTCCGTTATTTATATAATACAATTCTCTTGCGCTATTTCTCGAGGTTTGGTATGCACTGCTTTGCCACAAGCCTGGTACCTGGCTTGGGGTCACTACATAATTATCTAATTGATTGTAGGTGTCAGTCATTGTTTGCCATGTTGGCAATACTGCTTTATCTCTTATATAACTTTGACTATAGTTGCCTTCCCATCTGTATATCTCGTCTTTTGTCCTTGGATTAAATTTTTGACTATCTATATATTGGTCTACCATATATAATGTCAATACATCTTCATTCGCACTTGTACTACGGTATACCACTTGCCAATACTGTGCTGCGGCATCATCTACATTATTTGTGGTTGTAGTTGTATCGTCTAGCAACTTCACTACTATTTGTGCATTGCCTTTTGCGGTATCTGCCCAACTACTTTGGTCACCATAATTACCAAAATCTTTTGCGGTTAAGTATGTTACACTACTTCCGCTTGTTGGGGCTGTTTTACTTCCCCACACTGATGAACTATTTAATGCATTCAATAGTTCAATTAATACATCGGCATTGACACCATTTGCGGTAAACAATGGTTTTGTGCCGCCATTTATTGTATGTGTACTTTCATCTACGCTTCCACCTATTACTGTCATTGGGGCATTTGCGTAATATTGGTTATTTGATGTTAAACCTGCTTGTACTAATGTGTTCCTACTTTGTAATATTGGTTGGAGTGCCAAGATAAAC
>CALWAB010000022.1 GCA_944372745.1 uncultured Clostridia bacterium
CGACTAATGCCGTACGCAAGTCGACTTGACCTGTGGTCTTGGCGTGTGATTAGGGTGATGCCACCCCGTGGCGTGGTCTTAGTAGGCAATAGCATAAACTTTGTAGGTTCTCTCAAAGCGGTGACCACTAATGTTGTGCAAGTACTATAGGGGATTTCATCCCCTAGAACCCCAGACAAGGACGGGCGTCCTTGACCTGTGGTCATAGGGAGTGACACTAGCCGAGCTTAGTACTAAATACTTAACATATATTTCTTAGTGCGTTATCACGCACTAAGTATATTATTTAAGTACTAAGTCTTGTTTAGGTACTCAACCAATGCCCACGGCTTCACACTTCTCTATTTGTAGTTTATCTATAAACTTAAAAGAGCATAAAACTTTGCGTTTATGCTCTTTTTTATTATTCAGTTTTTGTAGACTTTTTGCTGGTGCTTTTTGACTTTGTAGTAGTTGATTTTGTCCCACTCTTTGTAGTAGCCGCTTTGGAAGAACTTGACTTTGTACTGCTAGTTTTAGCAGTGCTTGATTTTGTCGTTGTACTTTTCTTCTCTGCACTTGCTTTCGCACTTGATTTTGTACTTGTGCTTTTCTTAGCAGTACTTGACTTTGTTCCTGCACTCTTGGAACTTGTAGATTTTGATTTAGATGAAGTTGATTTTGTTTTAGTAGCAGGTGCTACTTCTTCCACTTCAACCTTTTCGCTTTCTTCCTTTGTTTCTGCATCCTCGGTTGTTTGCGCTTGTTCTACAACTTCTACATTTTCTTCTTGTGTTTCTTCTGGCTTTACAGTATTTTCATTGCTTTGTTCTGCGTTTTCCGTATTTTCTTGCACTTCTCCGTCTGTAAGCACTCTAATGCGTGTTTCATTGTCGCTAGCAGTTTCGTTTGCTGTAGACACTGCCTCACCGTCTATCATTACAACGCCATCTACCACTTCCACGCCATTATTTTCTTTTGCCACATCATCCGCAGTGTAATAACCTTGAACACCCAATTTATAGAACTCAAGTCCCACTGTCAAAATTGCTCCCACTATACCAAAATAAAAACCAATTCCCGCTGAATTTCCCATAGTGTAAGTCACACCATCTTCAGTGTATGCTCCTACTCTCGTGAGTATAATGTATTCCATTATAAATAATACTGTCATCAATAAACCAAGACCTATATTGATACCAGAAAGCAAAGCATTATTTCTAAATAATACATTCACTATAAAGATGTATACCATTGCAATAATAGAAACTATTCCACACAAAATAAGTGCCCAATTCCCATTGGTCAAAGTCCACATTTGTGAGTATGTGGTGTCGTCATATCTTGGCAATGTCAAAGACAAAATTATGAGTACAAGTGCTAGCAATGACACCCAAAAATCGACACGCGTATAAAAGTTACTTAAATCTTTTTTCTCACGCAAAAAAAATGTTGAATGATACTTTTGTTGATTTGCCATTTTTCTTTTCTCCTATTTACTATATTTAAATTATATCAAATAAAGTATTTAAACACAAACGATTTACAACTACATTTTTAATTATTTTTACAACCAAAGCATCTTATTTAATTCCCTTAAATTATATTATTGTACTTTGCTTCAACATATTGATATAATACTTATATTATAATTTAAAATACTTTTTAAGTAATATTTGTTATTTTCTTAAGCCTATCTTGATTTTTTAGATATTTTTAAATGCAAAATTATAATCATACTACCAAGCAAACAGGCAATTTATTAGACTATCTCATAAGATTAATTTTGTTTTAACATTCCCTAACATTATTTAATGATAAAAAAAATTATATTTTTTTTTAACATTGAACAATATAATAAAGAAAATTTATTATTTTTGAGGCTGTAGACAAACTACAAATAGCAAAATCAATAAAATTGTGTTTTACTTTTTGCTATCGCAAAAAGTAATATATTTTAATTTTTGTGTAAAAACTTAATTTTATAGTGCTTTTTGACCACAGGTGCAGGAGTACTTGCGTACGGCAGTGGTCATTAATTAGCAAGAATCTATCAAGCAAGTATTAGTACTGACTAAAGACCACGCCACGGGGTGGCATCACCCCCACTAGGGCATCAAAGGGATGGGAAATCCCCTAGAAATTCCTTTTGTCTACAGTCTCCAATATAATAAAGAAAATTTATTATATTTTACATTTATCTAAATTAATATTATTTGACACTTGCAAAAATAAGTGATATTATAAAAATAATTGAAATTGCATATAAGTTTTGCATTATATAAAAATAGCTAAAGCAAACTACTATATAATGCTTTCAATTTTAATCTATCATTAATAAGGTGAAAATTTATGAATCCTGAATTATTTGGCTGGGAACACTTGACTTTTCTCGCTATATTTATAGTTTTAGCAATAGTTTCCTTAATTCTAATAAAAAAGTATGCACAGACTACAAAAATGCAAGACATCATAGTTCGTTGCGTTGCAGGACTATTATTTATTTTTATTGTATGGAATAGAATTTCAATAGCCATATCACACGAAAATGCGATCTATTTAATTCCTGATAGTTTTTGTGGAATGAGCAGTTTAGTCCTTTCGCTTGCTGTTCTATGCGGACGCAGAAATAACAATGTATTACATTTTATTTTTTATCTAGCGTTTGTTGGCGGTTTAATAACTATCATTTATCCAGATTTCATAGGACAAAATCCTTCATTTTTCTATCCAAACACAATATCAGGATTACTTCATCATGCTTTTGCTTTCTACCTTAGTATACTTTTGCTTTGCGTAAATTGGTTTACGCCTAACTACAAAAAATGGCCAAATCTTATAATAGGCTTTCTCGCTTACATCACATTAGGAACATTCTTAATATCGGTTCTCAATTATGATGACGCATTCTATATTAATAATCCTATCCTTCCAAACACCCCACTTACTGTATGGCTTCTATGTGTAATATTCGCGGTCGTTTACACAATATTTATGATTGTATACGAATATTGCAAACGCAAAAAACAGAACACAAAAAATAAAAACACAAACTCATCATTAGATCAAATTAACAAAGAAGATAATTTGTAATATCTTCTTTTAATTTATTTTTTTAGGATTAGTATTCTACTAGATTAATTAATTGTAAGTTTTAAAATTTAATCTTTTTGTATATTTACGCTTTATATTATCATAAAATTTAAATCAATTAAATTTTTACATATTTATGTAAATCTTCTTTTATGATTTTTATAATTGTA
>CALWAB010000023.1 GCA_944372745.1 uncultured Clostridia bacterium
TTATTAACTAATTTGTTTTTAGATAAATATATTTCATTTATAAAAATATGCTTAGATAAATGATTTATCATAAGGGAACAAGTAGTTCTAATAAATAGAAGTAATAATTTTTTACTGTAGATAAATGATTAAAAAAATTGCTTATTCTTAATTTGGTATTTAGTTTTTAAAGATTTGTGACATATATTTATAATATAATAGTTATTATACCAATTTTATTGGCAAAATGTACAAAGTTTGTGAGAAGTATACAAAAAAGATTGCAAATTATTTAATTATTTGATAGAATAAACTATAATTTTTTGATTTAACATAAAAGGATAAATATTATGGTTGATATAGAAGAAGTTAAGACAAGGAAGCAATTAAAGGAATTTGTAAAATTTCCAAATAAATTATATAAAGATTGTGAATATTATGTTCCTATGCTATTTAATGATGAGGTAAATAATTTTGTACCTTCGAAGAATCCTGCTTTTGAAGAGTGTGATGTTGTTATGTATTTAGCTAAACGGAATGATGAAATTGTAGGGCGTATATGTGGAATAATACAACATTCTTATAATAAAAAATTGAATTGCAAAAAAGTTCGTTTTTCAAGGTTTGATAGTATTAATGACCAAGAAGTGGCAAATGCACTTTTTGACAAAGTAAGTGAATGGGCAAAGTCAAAGGGAATGACAGAAATAATAGGCCCATTAGGTTTTAATGATTTAGACCGTGAAGGGCTTTTAATAGAAGGATTTGACAGGTTAAGTACTTATGAAACGCAATATAATTATGACTACTATCCAAAACTTATAGAAAACTATGGATTTACAAAAGATGCTGATTGGGTAGAATATAGGGTTAAGTGGACTAATAAACTTGATGAGCGTTACGAAAAAATTGGCAAGCGTGTCCTTGACAAATACAATTTGCGAGTTTTGAAATTGGGAAAACGCAAATTGATTAAAAAATATGGCGATGAAATATTTGATTTAATAGACGAAGGGTACAAAGATTTATATGGCACTGTGCCTTATAGCCCTAAAACGCGTAAATTGATATTAAAAAATTTTGATTTAGCATTAAATCCAAGACTTATTTGTACCATAGTAGATGCTAACGATAAACCTGTAGCATTTGCATTAATCTTACCTTCAATGGCAGAAGCCATTAGAGATTCACGAGGTAAATTATTGCCTTTTGGTATGTTTAAAATTTTGCATTCTATTAGACATCCTAAAGTTGTCGATTTTGCTTTGGTGTCTGTCGCTACAGAATATCAAAATAAAGGACTAAATGCAATATTATTTTACGAACTTGTCAATAGTATGTCTGTCTATAAAATTGAAGCGTGTGAAACTAATTTGAATTTAGAAGACAATTTAGCAGTGCAAAATATGTGGCATAATTTAGAAAGGGAACAACACAAACGCAGACGCTCTTACATAAAAACGATTGAATGATTAATTTAATGCTGTAGACTTTAGTTGAATACATAAATTTTTGAGTGAAACATAATTATAACATAAACTTAGTATTTACACTATACTAAGTTTTTTATATAATTAATATATTTAAATTTTTATTTGTGCCTTTGACAAGTGGAATTGATATAATATAAAAAAATCACGGCTTAGCCGTGATTTTTAATTTATTTATCAAGCATTGATTTAAGAATATTTCTTTCTTTTTCAACTGATTCTTTATTGTCAAGTTCGTATGACAATTCATTGCTAATCTTATCAATTTGCTTCAATAATTTTTCGCTTTCTGTTGGGTCTGTGCAATTATTTCGTTTTGCAATCAAATCATTTTGAGTGCGGGTGAGTACTGAAATAGTCTCGTTGAGTTTAGCAAGTTCTGCTTCAACTTCTTCAAGTCTATTTTGAGTCTTATCAGAATTCTTGTCTTTCTTAGCATCATAGGTTCTATCATACTTTCCGACAGTTGTTTCTACTTTCTTCTTTCTCTTCATAACTTGTCTTACTATTGTTCCAATTACTGCAATAACTAATGCAACAACAATAATTATTCCTGCAATATCAATGAGTTGGAAGTTTGGTGTAGAATTTGTATCATCTTCATCACTACCAGTACTTTCGCCATTACTCAAGTCTGCTTTCATTCCAATAGTGTTGTCAATGTCATCACTAATTTCATTGTAAGCATCTTCTGTAGATTCAGCAACAACTATACTTGAAACTGAAACACCACCTTTTGTTAGGGCATTAGCACCACCAAGTTCTATAGATATAGAACTTGAAGATTCTGCTGAACCAGTTCTAATATAGAAACTGTAAGTTACATATTCATCGTTTGTTGTAGTAATTGCATCTGATTGAAGATTTAATCCACCAAGTTGTAAGAATACGCCGTAAGGAATAGGGTTATCATCGTCATCAAGTACTACATTTTCTTCACTTTGACCAATGTTGTACACTTTGAAAGTAATATCAACTTTATAATATGAACTTGCTGAGAAGGTGTATGTGGTATTGCTTGTGAATGTGTAATATGTGTCATTAGGGCTGAAGATAACAAGATTGTTGTCTGTTTTAGCATCTTCATTTGAAATGTCAAAGTTAGAAGGCAATATATTATTATTGCTGTTTATAATACCTGCTATAATGCTAGCATCATCGTTTGATTTGTTTGTGCCATTCCACATATATGGAGTATAAACTCCATTAATTTGGTCGCCAGTAACTAAGAAGTTTTCTTCAGTTAAATCACACAATGCTGTTGTAGAATTTGAAGCAATGTTATAGATATCGTCTTCTACAGTAGTTGATATGAAGTTATCAAAGAATGCGTGTCCATACATTGGTGTGTCTTCTGACCCAAGTGAAAGGGCGAATATGATTGTTTCTGAAGATGTACCAGTTTTAATGTAGAATGTGTATTGAGTCCATTCTGTACTATCAATTATAAATCTTGCTATAGTATTTCCATCGTTAGTAATGCTAGCAGTAGCATATTGGGTATCATTTGCTATCTTAGCGTAGAAAGTAATTTTATATGTTGTTTCTGTGCTAAGACTATATTCACTACTTGTATAAGTTTGGTCACCATTAGTTGCATTGTAAATCATTAAGATGTTATTAGATACTTGAGAAACATCTAAATTATTATATTGATTTGGTATAACACCAGGGTTAATATATAAGTTGTAATTTTGTGATGTGGCATCAAAATATTCTGATTTAGTGTTAATAATACCACTGTATTTTGAATCTAAGCCACTTTCTGAACTTAATGTCCAATCGCTTGGCTCATAAACACCTTCAACTTTCTCTCCTGTAGAAATCAAATTGAATGCACCATTTGCTATATCAAGGCTTTCAAGTGAAGATAAAGTCAATTTTTTGTTGTAAGTATCATCTGTTGCATTTGAAAATTCAGTAGGGGATACTTTAGTTACTCTAATTTCATCAAAGAAAGCGTATCCTTGTGTTTCAGCGTCCGCAGTACCGAGCCATAATTGCAATTCCATTTCAGTAGATGAGAATGGGTTACCTTGAACATAGAATGTATATTGAGCCCAATTATTTGTGAAATCGTTTGTAAAACTTGCTGTTGTTAATGAATTAAATGTAGAAGAATATTCTGTCGTATCTTCATCGTTATCGTCAACTTCAGTCAAAATAATACTTGCACCATTTGTACTCAAGTTGCCTGTTTTTAGCCATACAGAAATAGCATAAGTTTCAAATCTATCAATTATAAAACTATTTGATTTGTATCCAGTAGATGTTTCTGATAGATTGTTAATGAACAAACCTCTTTGGTTTGAAACTTGTGTCAAACTTTCGTCGCGTGCATTAATCATATTCGTAGATGGGGCAGTGCTAATTTGTGTAGTTGCAGTGTCAAAACCATTTGCTGATAAACTTGTTATACCTGATATTGCGTTTGTAACATCATTAGTTGTCAAGCGTGTCCAACTATCAGCACCATTTTCAAAACTTCCATTATTAATAAGATTTACTAATTCGCTTTGAAGGTTTATTGTTTTTGAAGTTTGAGTGTCTTTAGGTAAATTTTCGTAAGCAGTTTCTGTGTATTTTGTTGCACGAACATTGTCAAAGAATACAGCACCTCTAGTGCTTTGGCTTAAACTCTTTGTTCCAATCCACAACTCAAGGCTTACTGTTGTTGAACTATTTCCTGTAGCAATATAAAATGTGAATGTATTCCAAACTCCTGTTTGAACGCTTATAAATGAATTAAGAGCAGTATTCTCTATAGAATCGCTAATAATATAAGCGGAGAATCCATTGTTGTTAATTGATTGGGTAAGTGCTGAAAAAGAAATTTCATAATAACTATTTGCATCTAAAGTTATTGAAGATGACCTATAGCCATAGTTAACATTTCTATCTTCAGCGTTCATCATTAGAATGTAGTCGTCAGAACGGCTAGCAGTTTCAGGGTTTGTCGTCAAGCCATAGTCTTCTTTATATTGAGAAAAACTAGATGCAGAAGTATCAATAACGCCTGCTTTAAGATAATCAGCTGGTGAACCACCTTCTTGGGCAGTCCAATTGGATGGGGTTCTAGGATAAGATGAACCTGTAGTATCAGCAAAATTACCATTAGTAATGCTTACACTCTCTGAGTATTCTTTTCTTTCATTCGAACTAGCGGCACTTGCGTCTATTTTTTGTGAAAAGATAGGTAAACACAAGATAAATTGTGCTAGTACAAATACTATTGCTATCGCAATAGCCATAATGCTTTTGTTTTGTGATTTGTATTTCATAATTACACCTTTATGTTAATTTTGTTTGCAATTAAACTCAAATGAGTCTATGCAAAAGATTATTGATATTATATAATATTATCGTCCAAAAATCAAATACTTTATAATACTTTTTTCATTTTAAGCATAAAAAAATAAGCAAGAAATGAACATTTAAATAAATAATATTAATTTGAGCATAATAATTGTATGAGAAGTGTAAAACCAATAATAAAAAGCGAATTTATAATAGAGAAAATGTATGGGATAAAGAGTTTAAATTATAAGACAGTTAAAAATATTAATAAAGAAACTGATTTCAAAATATGTGGCTTTGTTGAACCTAAAAAAATTCAAAAGAAAGATGTCAAAAAAGCACATTTTAGAGAAAAAAGAAGCAAACGCAATAACGCTATAACAAGTGTAGATAAATTTGTCATTTATTGCCCTGAGGAGAGAGTAAAACAATATACAGAAATAGTAAAAAATTCCAATATGTCGCCTGTGGCAGTTTTAGCAAATGACATTACGCAAAAGCAAGATAAACTAACATTTAAAGATTATGCCATTTTATTAATTGTAGGGCTTATTATAGGGTTTGTCAATGGGTTCTTTGGCGGAGGTGGTGGAATGTTGTGTGTTCCGCTGTTGTTATTTTGTTTAAAATTAAAAGATAAAAAAGCACACGCTACCGCTATACTTATAATGTTGCCAATTTCTATAGTTTCTATAATTGTATATATGTCTAATTTTACAATTGAATTTGACATTGCTCTTTTTGTGACAATAGGTAGTGTAGTAGGTGGAATACTTGGTTCAATACTTTTAAAGAAATTATCTAATGTTTGGATTCGCGGTATATTTGCTGTTATTATGGTTGTAGCAGGGGTTAAAATGATTTGGTAAAAACAATAAAGTTAATTTATTTATGAAAAAGCAAACTTAAAATTTTGATATTATTTTATAAGACTAATTAAAAAATAAGGGGAGTTTTAAATGAGTATTATATTAATGATTTTATTTGGCTTAATAGGGGGCTTAATAGGTGGAATGGGTATGGGTGGTGGTACATTGCTTATACCATTACTAACAATTTTTGGAGGATTATCACAGCATTTAGCACAAAGCTTAAATTTGATTACATTTATTCCAATGGGCATAATTGCATTGATAATACACGCAAAGAATAAACTTGTCGATTTTAAAAAAGGGCTGATAATAATATTGCCAGCAATAGGCGGAGCAATAATAGGCGCTATATTATCTACCAATACCGATGAAGAATTGTTGGGGATGTGTTTTGGAATATTCCTAGTTGTATTGAGCATCGCACAATTTATAAGTTTGTTTTTTATGCAAAAGAAGCCCAAAAATTATCAAAAAAATGTAAATAATGTGAAAAAATAAGTAAACTTTGAATATAAAATCCTTTGATTTGATTGTAAATGTTTTTATTAATATGTTACAATATAATCAATATTTGTGGTAAAAAACTAAGTCAATATTAAGATTTTTTATTCTGTATTTAATTTGATTAATAATTGAAGAGATAGCAAGGCAATTATAATAATAAGGATAGTTTTTGAACCAATTAAGGAGTACAACAAATGAAAAATAAGTTTTATAAATCTAAAAATCATTTTTTTGTTTATTAGAAATTAGTAATGAATTGACTGATTCTAACAAAAATAATGAAATAATTTTATAACAACAAACAATTTTATTAATTAAACTTATAAAAAACAGTAAATTTTAGCACAAATTTTCAAATAAAAAGTAGATAAAAAATTAACATATACTACATATAGATTTGTTTTGATTTTCAAAGAAAAATCAACAAAAAATGGCGAAAAATTAATAATTTTTTTACAAAAAAACGCAACACTTTTGTTGTGTTTTGATTTTTTTTATGATATCATATTAACTGATACAATTTATTGTATTGAAAAATAGACTTTTGAAGCATTTTTTATACTAAAAAGGGGACTTTTTGTGGACAAACGGTTGTCGTTTGCGAGAAAGTTAGCATATGAAATGTGAATAAAGAATTTATAAAGGGAGAAGGGATGCAGAATAACAAATTTGTGGTGCTTGACATAGGTTCAGGGAAACTGCGACTTGCAGAGCTCGAATTTGATGAAGGCAATCTTGAATTGGAAGGTTATTCAGAGGTGGAATATGCAGGGTTCACCGATGGAGCATTCATTGAAGACGACCTATTAGACGCTTGTAAAAAGCTCTTTAATGAAGTAGAGAGTGAAGAAATTTCTTGCGTTTATGTAGGTGTGCCTAGCGAATTTTGTGGGCAAGTTGTAGAAGAAAAAACTTGCACTTTTGATAGCCCCGTTGATGTAAATGGCAGTACAAGACTAGAGTTTTTGAGGTATGCTGAAAGCGATGAACAGACTTCAAAAATAACTGATGGCATAGTCATTGATGTTAATGTTTTAAGTTTGACTCCACACGAAGTCAATGGCGAAGACAATGGGGCAATAAATGTCACTGGACGCGTTTCTTATATTTATGCAGATAGACAATTCTTAGACAAGGTATCTAAGACGCTTGAAAGTCTTGGATATACAAATCTAGAATTTTCAAGTAGCATAAATGCACAAAGTCAACAAATGACTACACCTGAAATGCGTGAGATAGGTACAATTTTGATTGATGTTGGATATCTATCTACAAGTGTCGCTGTCATCAAAGGTGATGGCATTGAAAGTTTACGCTCATTTTCATTGGGCGGAGCACATATTTCAGCAGAATTGTCTGAGAATTTGAAATTGCCTTTTAAGGTAGCAGACAAATTGAAGCGTAAAGTGCTATTAACTGTTGACCCATCAGAAGTTGACTACTATGTAGTGGCAGTTGACGGGCAAGAATATGAAATAGAAGCAAGCAAGGTCAATAAAGTTGTCAAAGCAAAGATTGAACACATTGCGGTAATGGTGTCTAAATGTATAAGCGAAGAAGAGTACGCTTATCAATTTATCGTCACAGGCGGTGCATTAAATGACATTAAGGGTGCGTTAGATGTGCTTTCTAGTAAATTAGGCGTAGTTGTCAAAGACGAAAAGTTAGAGTATTTTGACCTTGACAAACCTGGACAATCGGCTATAATTAGTTTGATTAAACAAGCGAGCCAGAGGATTCGCAGTTCTCAGAGCGAACTTTCGTTGTGGAAGAAAATTTGGGAAAAAATAAAAAGTTGGTTTGACTTTTAATCTAAAAAATGGGGTATGTGAATATGTTTGAAAATTATAATAACAATAATAACAATGGTTATGGCACTAACAATAATTATGGTTCGAGTGCATTATTTGGAAATAGCAATAGTTATACAACTACAGAAACAATGCAAAGACCACAACAAGACAATTCTTTCAATTTCGCAGGTGATACTGTCAACACTTCTACGATTGAAATGGAACACACAGACGACAACGGGGTTAGCCAAGTAGTAAGGATTAAAGTTTTCGGTGTTGGTGGTGCTGGTAATAATGCTGTCAATAGAATGGTAGCAGAAGATACAGGCATTGCAGACTTTGTAGCAGTAAATACAGATAAACAACAACTTTTGGTGTCAAACGCACCAAAGCGTCTACAAATTGGAGAAAAACTTACAAAAGGTTGGGGTGCAGGTGCTGCTCCTGACATTGGACAAAAAGCTGCAGAAGAAAGCAAGACAATTTTACAAGAAATGCTTCAAGATGCAGACCTTGTATTCGTCACAGCTGGTATGGGTGGTTGTACAGGTACTGGTGCTGCTCCTATCATCGCATCTATCGCAAAGGAAATGGGACTTTTGACAGTCGCTGTAGTCACAAAGCCATTTATGTTTGAAGGTAGAAAGCGTATGGAGAATGCGGAAAGGGGTCTTGACGCACTCAAGAAATTCGTTGATACATTGATTATTATACCTAATGACAAATTGTATAAAATTTTGCCTAATAAGACTCCTATGATGGAAGCATTTGCTTACGCTGATGAAGTACTTAGACAAGGTATTCAAGGTATAAGTGATTTGATTGCTAAACCAGGTCTTATTAACCTTGACTTTGCTGATATTCGCACAACAATGAAGAATAAAGGCATTGCACATATGGGTATTGGACACGGCAAAGGTGAGAACAAAACTATAGAAGCAGTTCGCCAAGCAGTATCTAGTCCATTGCTTGAGACAACTATAGAAGGGGCTACTGATATTATTCTTAATGTCAAGGGTGGTGCTGATTTGTCACTTGCTGAAGTTTATGAAGCAGCAGAACTTGTTAGGGAAGTTGTTGACCCTAACTGTAATATCATCTTCGGTGCTGGTATTGACGAAGGTATGAATGATGAAGTGGAAATTACTATTATAGCTACTGGATTTAATAGTAATGTGATTAATGAAAGAGAAGAAAAACCACAACCTCAACCACAAGGTTTGGGTGCACAATTTGGTAGATTTAATCAAATGAATCAACCACAGCCACAACAACCACAAGGACAACAAAGTGGTATGTCAAGAATTGATGTGGACGACAATGATATTCCACCATTCTTGAGAAGAATTAGAAAATAGTATTATACTTGTTATGCAGGGGACAAGTTAAAGAAAAGCAGTGTACAGTAAGTACACTGCTTTTTAGTTAAAATGGGCACTTTGATAGGAACAAGTAAGATATGACAAGTGTAAAAGACTATGCAAATATGTGGTCACACCTTTAGTTGGAGGGAGTGTAATGAAATCCACTTATACAAATCATCGATTAAAATTCCTTTGAATAATATAGAATTGTATAAAAGTTATTATGAAAAAATTGTAAAGTGTGATATAATAGTTACTATAGGTGAAAATATGACAAATTTTGAAGTATACATAAGAGAATTTGATGATAAATTATATGAACTTAAATTAGATGAGGTTCAGGATATAGCAAGTAAATTTTTTAAAGAATTAGTACATCATATCCATTGTGATGGGTTAAAATTGGAAATTATTGAAGACGAAGAAAGTTATCTATATAAAATGAAAGACAACACAATTTGTATTAATTTTAATATTATAAAGCATTTTCAAAAATTTGCACATTTATTTTTGTTAGACACTATGTTTATAGTAGCACGAACATTGATGCAAAGAAATTTTAAAAATACATTGAAAGAAAGAGATGACAATCAAGGTCAATTCTTTGTAGTCGAAGATAATAGTGAATTGCCATTAAATTATGCAGATTTATTCCGTTTAGATAATGTTATGTTGCTTTATTGCAATTTTGAAAAAGACAAAGAGAGTTTTCATAGCGTCAGTATGTTTGATAGGCGTGCTTTTGCTTATGCTTGTATGGAAAACTATATTAAGTTAGTTGATTATAAAGAAGGACAAGATTATTTAAATTATCTTAAAGAAGATTTTACTCTATGTGCCGAAGATGCAAAACCTGAAACGCCGTTGCAGTTGGAAGACAACATTGTAGCAAAATTTAAGAGTGAAAATCAATTAGGTTTCTTTGAAGAAATGGAATTAAGAGAAAAAATTTATAAACAAATTGAAAATGTTTTGGGAGAATAATATGGATAAGATAACAAAGATGCAAGATTATGATATTCACATTATGCCTGCACCGAGCCTAGCTATTGTACCTTTGAAAGTCATAGATTCTAGTCCCGCTATACCTGTAGTAAAATTAAAACAAATAGTGAGAAAAGGTGAGCGAATAGCTAAGGCAAGCAATGAAAATGAAGTGGATGTCTTTTCGCCAATCTATGGTAGAGTAGTGGGATTTGATATGTATCCATTGTCAAATAGAGAAAATACTTACTGTGTGTTTATAGAGAATCTTGACAATGAAAAAAAGGAAACCAATGACGCAATTTTGCAGGCTAAAATTGATGCTATGAAATCAAGTCTTAAATCTAATGGAAGCAATAGATATGATTTTGATGCTAAAAAATTTAGCGAAAGCAATACAAATGTAAATGACGGGAAATTGCAAGATAAGCATCAAAATCAGCAAGAAAATAGCATAAATACACAAGAAAGTGATGAATTTTTGCAAAACGGTTCTAAAGTAGATAAAAGCACAGAATTAAATACAATGCTAAATAGTACAAACTCTGTTATTGATTTTGATTATAAAGACATAGAAAAAGAGAAAGATAAGTACACAAATATTGAAGTAGAAAATTATGACGATAGAGAAGATATTGTTAGTTTAGAAAAAGAGATAAAGTTTAAACAATATGATAAAAATGATGACATTTTAGCATATTTTGATAAATGTGGCATTATCTCTCAAAATGGTAAGAAATTGAGCCAAGAATTGAAAGATGATAAAGTTATTATAGTGCCTTGCTTTGATACAGTTGATTATGCCTATGAAAATAGCGTTTTACTTAATAAACATTTTGAGCAAATTTTGACAGCAGTTAAAATAATCAGCGAACAATTAAATAGACAAGTCATATTTTTACATAATAAGGGCGAAGAAATACCTGAGATAGATAATTTGTGGCAAGGAATAAAGCAAAGCGAAGTGTCAAAATTGCAAATAAAATCTATTGAACCTCAAAGTATATTAAAGAAACACTTTAAGATTGTGGATATTACAAAGCCCAATTTAGACTTTGGGGCATTAAATAATCATTTTCTCGTTTTGGCACCAACCACTTTATATACAGCCTACAAAGCACTTTGTGAAGGCACACCACAGACAACAACTTATGTCACTATTGGGGGTATGGGTTTACAAAAGGGTGGCGTATATGAGATAGCCAGTGGATGTACTTTAGAACATATACAAAATGTACTTGGCGGAACGCATAGTGAACAAGATATAGAAGATGAAAAAACTGATGCCTTAGATGCAGTAAGCGAATTTTTTGAAGCAAAAGACGCATATAAAGCAGAAAAAGATGAAAATAAGAAAAAAGAACTAAAAATAGTTATGAAACAAAAGAAAAAGATTGCCGATAAAATGGTAATCAATTATGTAAAGACAGTAAAAAAGAAGATAAATTCTTGTCTTGGTCAAATAGTATTTGATGACATAGACTATGGCGAAACGCACGGAAATTTTCAAGCAGTTTTAGAGTTAAAAAATAGGAGAGTATATTATCTCTCAGTAAAACAATGTTAATTTTG
>CALWAB010000024.1 GCA_944372745.1 uncultured Clostridia bacterium
CTAGTGTAGCTCAATTGGCAGAGCAGCTGACTTGTAATCAGCAGGTTGTAGGTTCAATTCCTATCACTAGCCCCATATACCATATAAAATAAAATAATAATCTTGGAATTACAAAAATATGGTATAAAATGATAAAAGAATTAGATTTGCCTTTCTAATTCTTTTATTTTTTTAGAACTTAATTAAGAAGTTAAATATAATTTACTAGAACATTTTTTGTTGTCCTCATATAAATAGAAGTTAGGGCGAAGAAGAATGATTCATTTTTTAAAATATATTATGAATGCTAAATGTTGATAATTTTTTGAAAACATAAGTAACTTCATAAAGCAAATATATTTCGGTTTTAGAAAGTGTAAAGTCATTTTCTTCAAGAGCGGCTAGCAATCTTACAAGACATTGACCAACATTTGATATATTTTTGTGGTCTATAAAAAATGCCATAGTTCCTTCTCTGTCTTCCCAATAATTTCTCATTTCATAAAATTCATTAAGAACATTGTCATAATTTAATTGTTCTTCATTATTTATAATTGTTGCTTTCATACTATTGATGTGTGCTAACATTGTATTAGTAGTAGTATCTATATATAATTGTTCTCCGATTGTTATTCCTAGTAGTGCTATTAATAGGATAGCAAAGAATATTACCTTTTTCACCAATTTTTACCCCCTTTGAAATCAATTTCTAAATTTTGATATTTATCATTCTTTGTTTGCAAATAAATTTTGCCGTTGTTATCTATGTTGAGAACTAAAACATCTTTATAACTTTTTATATTATTTTTTTTGAGTAATTCATCGATATAATCTTTGCTTAATTGGGTTAATTTTAAATTTTCATTATTGTACTTGCCATCATCTATGATAATAATTGGATAAGTATTTTCTTGTGCATTAATGTGCATATCTTCATTTGTGACAGGGCTATTTGCTTTTTTTAATATTACCGACATTTTACCATTTGTTTCAACAATAGCATATTGAACCTCATCAAAATTACTTACATTACATCCGCGCAATGCTTCTTGTAAATCGTCTATACTCATATTTAGTGCTTTTAAGTTTGGATATATGATGCCATTGGGACCAATAACTATTACTGGTTTTCCGTTTATTAGATTTTGAAAAAAAATGCTTTTTCTAGAAATTAGAGATAAAAAAAATTGCAATAATACAAGAGTAACTAATGGTATAATACCTAATAATAATGGTACGCTTGAATCGGTCATAGGTATGGTAGCTAAATCAGCAAATATTAACATAATTACTAATTCGAAAGGTTGGATTTCTCCTATTTGCCTTTTTCCCATTAATCTGACTAATGCTAATACGACTAAGTATATTATAATAACTCTTATTAATGTTGTGAACATACTTTACTTTTTGCAAATAAATTAAAAATTATACAAAAGTAAATCTTTTAAGTAAAAATACTTGACAAAATTATCAAAATATTATATTATTAAGACAAGTATTTTACCTTTACAACCAACTGGAGAAAATATGGATTTAGAAAACGCTTTAAAATATAGCCGATTATTGGACTTTTACGGCAAATTGTTGACTGAAAAACAGTTAAAAGTGGCTACAATGTTTTTCAATGATAATATCAGTTTATCGGAAATTGCAGGGATAGATGGGCTGACTAGACAAGCTGTGTATGATTTAATAAAAAGAGTGAAAGATATTTTAGATTCATATGAAATGAAATTGGGTTTGTATGGGAAATACATTGAATCAAAAAAGTTCTTATCAAAGCATTTAGATGCGAACTGTTTGAGTCATTTTACAAAAATTTGGGAGAACTAGAATGGCATTATTTTCAAATCTTAGCGAAAGATTAAATCACATTTTTAGTAAACTTACTAATCGAGGTAAACTTACTGAACTTGAGATAAAACAAGCTATGCGTGAGATTAGAGTAGCTTTACTTGAAGCCGATGTCAATTTTTTGGTAGTAAAAGATTTTATAAGTAAAGTATCAGAAAAAGCAGTGGGCGAACAAGTGATGGAGAGTTTGACTCCAGGACAGCAAGTTATTAAAATTGTAAGAGATGAACTTGTCGAATTGTTAGGCAGTACTAATTCAAAGTTAGGTGTTTCGTCAAATTTGCCCACGGTTATACTAATGTGTGGGTTACAAGGTGCAGGTAAGACAACTATGTGTGGGAAATTGGCTTACCATTTAAAATCGACTGGTAAAAAGCCGCTTTTAGTGGCGTGTGATATTGTTAGACCAGCTGCTATTAATCAATTGCAAGTGGTAGGTAAAAATGCGGGTGTTCCTGTTTTTGAAAAGGGTACACAAAAAACTTTAAAAACCGCACTTGAAGCAATTGATTATGCCAAATCAAATATGCTTGATACAGTTATTATAGATACTGCAGGGCGTTTGCATATTAATGAAGAATTGATGAACGAACTTAAAGAGATTAAAGATGCTACACAACCTACAGAAATATTATTGACTGTGGATGCAATGACAGGACAAGATGCTGTAAATGTTGCGAAATCTTTTAATGAAAATTTGGACATTACTGGTGTTATATTAACAAAATTAGACGGAGACACTCGTGGTGGTGCTGCCTTGTCCATAAAAGCGGTGACAGGCAAACCAATAAAATTTTGTGGTATTGGCGAAAAAATAGGAGATTTGGAACCATTTTACCCAGATAGATTTGCTTCTAGAATTTTGGGGATGGGTGATGTTTTAAGTCTTATTGAAAAGGCGCAAGGAGCAATTGAAGAAAAAGAATTGCAAAAACTTCAAAAGAATTTACGAGAGAATACCTTTACTTTAGAAGATTATTTAGCGCAATTTGATAATTTAGATAAAATGGGTGATGTCAATGATTTGCTTCAAATGTTGCCTTCAAAATTAACTGGAAAAATGAAATTAAATGATGCGAAGATTGATTCTAATGAAATGAAGCATAACAAGGCTATTATTCAATCTATGACTAAATATGAAAGAATGCATCCTGAAACATTAAAAGCCAGCCACAAAAAAAGAATAGCAAGTGGTAGTGGTACTTCAATTCAGCAGGTTAATTCTTTATTGAAACAATTTACTCAAACAAAAGAACTTATGAAACAATTTAATGGAAAGAAAAAGGGGCGTTTTGGTTTTTAACGCAATAAAAATTAAGGAGATTATTTAAAATGGCAGTAAAATTAAGATTAACAAGAATGGGAGCTAAGAAATCACCATTCTATAGATTAGTAGCTACAGATTCAAGAGTAGCAAGAGATGGCAAGGCTATCGAATATTTAGGAACATATAATCCTATGATTGACCCAGCAGAAGTAAAATTAAATACAGAAAGAGTGCAATATTGGTTATCTGTTGGGGCTCAAATGACAGATACAGCAAAGGAATTGCTAACTCAACAAGGAATAATTGAAAGAACACCATATAGAGCACCAAAACCTAAGCAAATGCCACCAGCACCTAAACAAAAGGAAGAAGTGGTAGAAGGTACTACTGAAGAGAATATTGAAGATAAAACAGAAACACCAGCAGAATAATTAAAAATTAAGGAATAATTATGGTTGATTTAGTAGAAAAATTTATCAAGCAACTAGCTAAATATCCAGATGCGGTGGAAGTGCGTTATGAAGACAAAGGTAGCAACGGATTATTCTATATTAAAGTTGACCCACAAGATGTTGGTAGAATAATAGGGCATCAAGGGAAAACTATACAAGCACTAGATACTTTAGTTACAGCGATAAATGAATATAACAAAAAAAATTATGTTTTAAAAATAAATGAGGATGACCGAAAGTGAAAGAATTTACCATTATAGGCAAAATACTTAAACCGCAAGCATTAAAAGGTGAGGTGAGAGTCGCCCCAATTACGCGAGATGCTATGCAATATTTGACCTATAAATATCTTTATATTGGTGATGAACATAAAAAATATGATATTGAAGACTGTAGGTTACAAGATGGATTTGTCGTTATTAAGTTTCATGGTATTAATAATGCTAATGAAGCAGAAGATCTAAGAAATCAAATGTTGTATATTGACAAAAGTCAATTAAGCGTACTAGATAGTGGCGAATATTATATAGAAGACTTAATAGGATGTCAAGTGTTATCTAATTTAGACAATGAATATTTTGGTACTGTTAAAGCGGTTGATGAATATTCAAAGGTAAATACGATAACAATGGTTAAAGACAACAAAGAATTCTTATTTCCATTTTTAGAAAAAGTGGTTGAAGATGTCGATATTGATAAAAAAACAATATATGTTTACAAAGATAAATTAATGGAAGTAATTGTAGATGAAGATTGATTTTTTAACATTATTCCCAGAAATGTTTGTCGCATTAAATAGTAGTATAATTGGTCGTGCAGTAAGTAATAAGATAGTAGAAGTAAATTGCATAAATATACGCGATTTTTCTAAGGATAAACACAAAAAAGTTGATGACTATGTCTTTGGTGGCGGTGAAGGAATGTTAATGATGCCTCAGCCTTTATGTGATTGCATAGATTCAGTTAAAGATGATGAAAGTTATGTCATATATGTTTCACCATCTGGTGAGCCTTTTAAACAAGAAATTGCGAAGGAGCTTAAAAATAAGAGGCATATAATTTTTATATGTGGACATTATGAAGGGATTGACCAACGCGTTATAGATACGCGTGTAGATAGGGAAATTAGTATAGGTGATTATGTTCTTACTAATGGAGAATTACCAGCAATGGTAATTGCTGATGCGGTAATTAGACTTTTGCCTAATGTACTTAGCAATGAAGATTCTTCAAAAAATGATAGTTTTGAAAAAAGCTTGCTAGAACATCCTCAGTATACGAGACCAGCTGAATATGAAGGATTAAAAGTGCCTGACATCCTTTTATCGGGGAATCATCAAGAAATAGAAAAATGGAAATTAGAAAAAAAAATAGAAAAAACAAGAAAAGTAAGACCTGATTTGCTTGGAGAATAAATTATGATAATTCAATGGTATCCAGGACATATGGATAAAGCATTAAGAGAAATGCAAAATACATTAAAATTAGTTGATGCAATCATATATGTGTTAGATTCTAGAGCGCCGTATTCTTGTATTAACCCGAAATATAAAGATTTGATAGGTAATAAGCCTGCCTTACTCGTATTAAATAAAGCGGATTTAGTGAATGAAGAAGATTTAAACAAATGGACAGATTTATTTAAAAGAAATGGTTATGATTCAATAAAATTAAATTCTACAATATCAAATGCTTCTAAAATTATTTTATCAAAAATGGAAGTTATTTTAAGTGATAAAATTGAAAAAAATAAAGCAAAAGGAATACAATTGCCTTTACGATTTATGGTTATTGGTGTGCCAAATTGTGGCAAAAGCACATTGATAAATAATATTTGTCCAAGAAAAAAGACCGAAACAGGGAATAAGGCGGGTGTAACAAGAGCGAATCAATGGGTCAAAATAAATGCCAATTATGAAATTTTAGATACACCGGGTACGCTTTGGCCTTCGTTTAAAAATAATCAGGTTGCTAAAAATTTGGCATATATTGGAAGCATAAAAGATGAAGTGCTTGATATAGAGGAATTAGCTTATTCATTTATAGAAGATGTAAAAGATAGATTTTTTAATAATATAAAAGAAAGATATTCACTTTTATGTAATGAAAATACTGAAACCATAGATATTTATAATGAAATTTGTTTGAAACGCGGGTTTATATTGAGAGGGAATGAATTAGATTATAATCGTGGAGCAAAAGCGATTATAGACGATTTCCGCAAAGGAAGAATGGGCAAAATAATTTTAGATAAAATTGAGGATGCAAAGAATGGTTTTAAACTTATTTAAAAAAGATTCTAAACCTATTTCTAATGGCAAACATTCTAATAAAAAGTTGGGGAATTACGGTGAAAAGTTAGCTTTAAAATTTTTAAAGAAAAATCATTATACCATCCTTGAAACAAATTATAGAATACGCTGTGGCGAAATTGATATAATTGCTTTGGATGGAGATTTTGTGGTTTTTGTGGAAGTTAAATATCGCACTAATGTTTTGTATGGCATGCCATCGGAAGCTGTACAAAATAGTAAACAAAGAAAAATTAAGATGGTAGCTTCTCAATATCTTCTGGCTCATCCAGAATTAAATGATTTGATTCGTTTTGATGTTGTTCAAATCATTGATAATAATATAGAAATTTTTAAATCGGCATTTTGATTTAAACTATTGTATACCAATTCTGTTTATGGTATAATTAAAAAGGAGTAAACTATGATAGATTACGAAAAATGTATAGGCTGTGGGGCATGTGCTTCTGTTTGTCCAGTGGGAGCAATTACTATGAATGAAAATGGACAACCTGTAATTGATAAAAACATTTGCATTAAATGTTGTGCATGTCAAAACACTTGTCCTGTCCTTGCTATTAAAATTGAAGAATAAATAGAGGTGTTAGATTGAATAAAGTGGCTATGATCATTGTTGGACCTAAGGCTATAAAACTAATTTTTGCTAAGGTAGAACAAGATAAAAGTTTTTATGTTTATGACGAATTAGAAGAAAGCGTTGACCTTGTGACTGATATGCCTGATGGGGGCTTAATTAAGAATATTTCTAGTTTAGAAGTGATACGGATTCTCAAGATGTATAAGAGAATGTGTGAAAAACGCGGGGTAGACAGTATATCTGCTTATATGTTAAGCTTTATTTCTAAAGCGAAAAATCAAGTAAGTTTTATTGATGAAATAGAATCAGCAAGTGGATTGCGTTTTAGATTATTAAATTTAGAAGATGAAATGACTGCTACATATATGGGTGTAATTAATTCTTTAGACATACCTAGAGGGATTATTATTGATGTTAAGGATGATTGCACTAATATTATTAAATATTTTAGAAGAAGTATATTAGCTCAAATATGCATACCTATTGGAGCTGAATCTTTATCTAAATTATATGTTAATCCAGATTTTACCCCTAAAGAAACTCATGAGCAAATGGTAGATTTCTTTAAATCACAATTACAAGATTATGATATTACATCTGATTTTTCAAGTGGATACAAATTCGTATGTGTAGGGAAAATGGCCAGTGCCTTGTTTAAACTATGCTTAAAGGTAAAAAAATATCCGTTAGATATTGAACATAACTATGTAATTGATAAAGAAAATTATGAATCAGTTTATAAAGTTATAGAAACTCTAGATGTTGATGCTTCAAAACGAATAAAAGGCGTATCGAATGATAGAGCTGATATATTTGCGGGTGGTATGAGTATTTTTAAGGCAGTATTTGATATACAAGAAGATTTTGAAATAGCTTTTTCGTCTTATTCGCTTTATGAAGGTTTATTATTTAATTTAGCATTACCTATCACATTAGAAAAGCCAGTAGCTGATATAATGCAATTAAGTTTGGATTCGCTTCAGACACAATATGAATGTAGTAAAAAAAATGGACAAAAAGTTTGCGATTTGGCAATAATGATTTTTAAACAATTAAAGGTTTTACATAAATTGCCTAGAACATATTTAAAATCTTTACGAATTGCTGCTACATTGTATAGATGTGGAGAAATAATAAATTTTTATAACTTATATAAAAATTCTTATAATGTTATTCTGAGTAGTATTGTATTTGGTGCTACACACAAAGAGCAATTACTTGCGGCATTTATAGCTCAAAATGTAGATACTGATAGTTTTAATTTAGCAGAATGGGTTAAATATAAAGAAATTCTTGATGAAAATGATTTGGATGCTATGAAGAAACTATCTGCAATCTTGAGTATAGCAATTGGTCTAGATATCACAGAGAATGGCGAAATTACAGATTTATCATGCGATGTTTTAGGTGATTCTGTTATTATGAAAACTACAGCAAATGCAGATGTAAGTTTTGAAATAAAATATGCACTTCATGCTTCTAAAAACTTTAAAAAAGCATTTAATAAATATCTTGAAATTTTATAAGCTCATACATATTTGATTTGAGGTGAAATATGACATTATCTATAGAGTTAGGGTCTTCTCATGTGAAAGTCTATGATGAAGATCAAGGGCTTATCTTATATGAACCTAGCATTGTTGTTGCAAAAAACAAAAATAATAAGCCAGTTTTGATAGACTTTGGCAAGAGTGCTTATGAAATGAGTTCTCAGCTTCGTGAGGATGAAAAGTTAGTACAACCTATAAAAAATGGTGTAATTTCTGATTTTCATTGTGCTAAATTACTATTGGATAGAGTATTAGAATTGCTTGTTGGAAACAAAACAAGGCGTAAACAATTAGAGTTAATTTTATGTATTCCTTCTTGTGCCACTACTGCACAGGCTAATGAATATATTAAATTATTAAATAGTTGTGGGGTATCTGCTATAACTTTAAAACCTCAACTATGTTGTATATGTCGTTTATTAGATAATGACATATCCAAACCTTACTTTATTGTAGACATCGGAGCAGGTAAAACTGAAATTGGTATTACAACAATTAGAAAAGTTATTGATGCAATCAGTTTGTCTTTAGCGGGCGAAATGATAGATATGAGTATTCATGAAGTATTGCAGTATAGATATAATATTTCTATATCAAGAGCAGAAACTGAGCATTTAAAAGAAAATGTTGCTAGTTTATATGCAACTGACGCTACTACGGCAAAAGTGAGGGCTTTAAATTTAACCAATTCTACATGGCAAGATTATATTATATCAAGCCAAGACATATATGATTCTTTGATAATTTGCTATGATAAAATTTTAGAGGGTATAAATGCTTTTTATAACTCATTAGACAAAGAATATCAAGATACTATTAAAAAGACTGGGATTTTTTTCTCTGGGTTAGGGTGCGAAATAATTGGGTTTGAAAAGTATGCACAGTCAAAGTTAAATTTAGATGTTTATATTTTAGATGCTCCTGCGATAGCCACAGTAGAAGGAGCTTTGAATTAACAACCTTATAGGTTGTTTTTTTTAAATAGTATAAGGATTTTTATATTTTTACAATAAATTTTATTTTTCGCCTTATTATGAATGTTATACTTTTAGTGCGAGGTGAATATGGCAAGGAAACTAGTCATAACGAGTGGTAAAGGTGGAGTGGGTAAAACTACAATATGTGCTAACCTTGGTTCTCGCTTGGCAAGTATGAAAAATAGAGTTTGCGTGTTAGATGTTGATATAGGCTTGAATAATCTTGATGTGGTTATGGGAGTTGAACAAAAGATACTTTTTGATATTGTTGATTGTATAGAAGGGAGATGTAGACTCAAGCAAGCACTTATTCAAGATTTGAAAGAACCATATTTGTATATTTTACCATCAACACAAAGTTTACACTCTAGTAGAATTACAAAATCACAAATTAAATCAATTGTAGATGAGTTATCTTCGATATTTGATTATATACTCATAGATTGTCCAGCAGGGATTGATTTGGGATTTCATAGAGCAGTATTTTCAGCCTCAGAAGCGATTGTCGTTACTACACCTCACATTTCTGCTATTAAAGATGCTTCTAAAGTGGTAGATATATTAAGTACTTATGAGTTATATAGCACTAAACTAGTTATTAATCGTGCAAGGGGTGATTTAATGGCTAGCAATGAAATGCTTTCCATAACGGATATAAGTAATTTATTTGATATAGATTTAGTTGGTGTTATTCCTGAAGATGACAATATTTCTTTAGCTTTAAACTATGGTGGAGCAATAAGTTCAACGACATCTGCTGGCAAAGCTTTTGTTCAGCTTGCTGAAAATATTCGTTATAATACGAATAAAATCTTTAACTATCAAAAGCATTACAAAGGATTATTAGGATTTATCAAAAGGGCTATAAAAAGGAATGTTTAAATGCAAAAATATGTGAGTACTAATGCACTAGATAGGGTAAAAACAGCTTTAAATGTAGATAAGCATTTTAAACCTGATAAATTTGCTGAAGTAATAAAATATGAAGTATTAAATATTTTAAAAGAATATGCAGATATAAGAAATGATGAATTTGATGTAAAAATTGAAGTTAATGAAATAGGGGATTATAATATAAATATAACTGCTACTGCACGAAGAATAAAAATTGTAGGAATAATACCTGATAAACAGCAATTGTAATGGATGCAAAATATAGACTATTATAATAGTCTATTTATTTTTTTTATAGCATAAAATATGGTATGAAAAAATTCGCAAATATAATAACTTATATTAAATTAAAACATATACTAATAGTTTTATCAATTTTAATTTGTGGACTTACTTTAGGATTAATAGATAGAGGATTTTGGAATAATCTAACTGACAGTATAAAAACTACATTAGAATCAACAAAACCAACTGAAGAATTATTCGATGATACCAGTGGAGTTAAACTAATTAATGTTCTTTTCGGAGATAATAGTTGCCTTGTCTCAACTACCCCAATAGATTATGATTTGCAATTTTCAAATTATGACAATTTTATTAATAATGATGGTGTTGTTACTATAATAGGTGCTAATGGCATCTTGTATGCACCATATAGCGGAGAAATAAGTGTAAATAATTTAGTCGATAATGTAACTGAGATAACAATCAATCATGGCAATAATTTATATACTATTTTTTCTGGTAAATTTGGCTTAGGTGTTAAAACAGGCGATTTCGTCTTAAAGGGGCAACCTTTAGCATTAATTTTGGGAGATACAAGTTTTTATATAAAACAAGGTACACAAATAATTGATAATTTTATAAATAGCGAGGAATCGCTATGACAAAATTAAAATTTAGAATACATCCACTATTTTTAATAATTGGTATTTTAACTATTTTTTTAGGGATAGGAGAAATCTTTCTTTGTTATTTAGTAACTGTTTTATTGCATGAAATGGGGCATGCGGTAGTAGCTAAACATTTAGGATATGAATTGCAACAAATATCGGTTTTGCCGTTTGGTGCTGAACTTTCTTTGCAAAATGATGACTTTACTGCCAAAGATGAAATAAAGATAGCAATTGCTGGCCCATTGGTTAATCTTATTTTAATTGTTATTTTTATAGCATTATGGTGGATATTCCCTACATCTTATTATTATACTGATTTATTTGTATTTTCAAATTTTGTAACTTTAGCATTTAATCTTTTACCTGTTTTTCCGTTGGACGGGGGTAGAGTATTTAGAGCTTTAATATCTAGGCACAAAGATAATAAAACCACAGAAAAGATAGTAGGTACAACAGCGATTACTTTATCATTTGTTTTTTTTATTATATTTATTATTTCTTTATTTTTTCAACCTTTGTATGCTATGGCATTAGCATCTATATTTTTGCTGACAGGGGCATTTAATTTTAATAAAAACGCAGTTTATAAAAGACGAATTTTTACTAAAAATTTATCTACTAATTTTAGTAAAGGTTGTAATGTTAGTATAATAGCCGTTTCTGAAAATATGCCTTTATATAAGTTAATTAAATTTATCAATTCTCAAACATATACAATTTTTGTAGTATACGATGAAGAAAATAATTTAAAAAAAATAATAATGGAAAAAAATTTAAATGATTTATTTACAAGATATGAGTCATATGTGACTTTAAAAGATATTATTTAAAATATTACATTCAAATATTTTGTTTTTTAAAAAAGATGTGATATAATTATATTGTTTAATAGTTTAAATCTTTAGGAGTGCGATATGGAAATTAAAAAAGAAGATTTAGAAGCCATTAAAAAAACTGGTGAAAGCATTTTTTTAAATGAAATTAAATCTTATTATTTATTGGGAAATACTAATGAGTATGACCATTTTGACCCAACTAAAATAGATATTAATAAATGTAGCGATTTTGATAAATATAAATATGCATGTTGTCTTTACGCAGGATTTAAAATAGCTGAAAATGAGGACTACGCATATCAAAATTGGAAGAGTTGTGCAGACGAAGGGCAGACAGATGCAATGATAGAATATTCTGTATATTTGTTTCGAGAAAATAGGCTTGAGGAAGGTTTTAAAATGCTTCAAACCGCTGCGAATAACGGAAATATTTTAGCACAGTTTAGAATTGCATTATGTTATATGTTTGGCTATGGAACAAACCAAGATGAAAAGAAAGCATTTAAAATTTTTGAAAAATTATCTGCAGAAAATTATCCTAATGCAGTTTATATGCTTGGTTCATTCTATATTTCAGATAATGGGATTTTTGTAAAAAGAGACATATCAAAGGGTTGGGAATTAATCAAAAAAGCTAGCCTAGGTGGTTCACCTTTTGCACAGTATGAAGTCGCTATTCAAATGTGTGCTAATACTCCTAATAATGAGTTTACACCTGAAGTTATTAGTCTATTGCAAAGTTCAGCTGATGGGGGAGATTTAAGAGCGCAATATCTTCTTGCTTTGGCTTATGCAAAGGGTGAGGGAGTAAATGCTGATATAGAAAAATCTATGAATTATTTGGCTCAAAGTTATGAAGGAGGATTTCCATTAGCAATAGAACTAATGGAAAAAATAAAAAATAGTATATCAGAAGAATAGATACTAAATATGGTGTATTATGATTATATAATACACCATATTTATAGATAGTTTATTGCTTATAATTTATCGTTTTAAGAATTACATCAACAATTTTTGTGTTTCCTATTTGAACAAAATTGTGTTTTTCTGTGGTTTGTATTATTTGTGGCGAATTTATTTGTGAATCTACTGTTAGCATAAAACTATTTATTTCTAACGAAGGCATTAGTATACCTAAGTTGTGTTGCATAAAAAATTTAGCATTTTCTATTTGTTCTCCTCTTGATTCTTTTTTTGAAAGAGGTACTATAATCATTGGTTTTCCAATAGACAAAATTTCAAATAAAGCGTTTGAACCACCTCTTGTCACAACTATGTCACTACTTTTAATTAAACAAGGCATATCATTAGAGAATTCATATTGAATGTAATTGTCAGCTTTTAATTCTTTCTTCTTGTTTTGTCCGCAAATATGTATAATATTATATTTTGATGACAAAACTTTGAGATTATTATACACAAAATCATTAATACTCTTTGCACCTTGACTACCACCTACAATTAAAATAGTAGGCTTTGAATTAGAAAATATTCTTTTAGACTTTGGATTTAAAAATTCTTCTCTAATTGGAGCTCCAGTGTAAATATACTTTTTATTTGCTTTGGCCATGGGGAAAGATGTACAAACTTTATTGCAAAATTTACTGCATATTTTGTTTGTAAGCCCCATAGAAACATCTGATTCGTGAATTACGGATTTGATTTTTAACTGATTTGCTGATATAATCACCGGAAGTGAAACATATCCACCTTTAGAAAATACAATTTCTGGTTTTAACTCTTTTAATATTTTTTTGCAATCTCGTATGCTAGTATATAATTTAAAAGGTATGAATAAATTTTTGTATGTTAAACTTCTTATTAATTTTGGGGTATTGATTTCAAAATAAGGCAAGTTATAGTTTTCAACAATTTTTCGTTCGTTAGGTTTATTGCTCCCAATATAATAAATATTATCAAAATATTTTTTTAATTCATTTACTATAGCTAAGTTTGGAAATATATGTCCTGCAGAGCCTCCTCCCGTTAATACAATATTCATTTTATGACCTCTTGATTATTATATGTTATTAGGTGACAATTATAAATAAATTTTACAAAGGAAAAATATGGAATTTAATTATACAGATTTAATAAATATTGAAAAACCTGCTCGTTATTTAGGTGGGGAATATAATACAATAAGTAATTTTGTTAATGGGAAAATAAAAAATTGTTTTTGTTTTCCTGATTTATATGAAGTGGGTATGTCTCATACTGGGATGAAAATATTATATGAAATAATAAATAATATGGATATTAGTTATTGTGAAAGATGTTTTGCACCTAAACAGGATTTTGCAGAATTGCTAAGAAAAAATAATTTAGACTTATTTTCACTTGAAAGCCATACTGCTTTATCTAAATTTGATTTTTTGCATTTCACATTTCAGTATGAAATGAGTTATACCAATTTTTTATATATGCTAGATTTAGCTAACATACCATTTTACTCAAAAGATAGAAATGAAGAGTTTCCCATTATTATAGGTGGGGGGCCTTGTGCCGTCAATTTGGAACCTTTAGCCGATTTTTTAGATGTAATTATAATAGGCGATGGGGAAGAAATAAATATTGAATTACAAAAAAGATATAACAAAGAATTAACTAAAGTAGAATATTTTAATAAAATTAAAGATTTAGATGGTGTCTATATCCCTTCATTATATAATGTCACAAAAGATAAATTTGCAATTATTAATACAGATAAAAAAATAAGGAAAGCTTTAGTTAAAAATATTGATAAATGTTTTTATATTACTAAACCCATTGTACCTAATATAGATATAGTACATAATAGGGGTGCCGTAGAAATTTTTAGAGGATGCACTAGAGGATGTAGATTTTGTCAAGC
>CALWAB010000025.1 GCA_944372745.1 uncultured Clostridia bacterium
CCCTATGGCGTGGTCTTAGGTTTGTACTAGTACTTACTTTATAGGTTCTCTCAAAGCGATGACCAATGCCGTACGCAAGTACTCCTTGACCTATGGTCTTGTGGTGCAACACTAGCTAACTTGAGTACTTAAAACATAAAATAAATATTTTGTGCTTTGTCAAGCACAAATTAATTTATTTAGTACTAAGATTATGTTAAGGTACTCAACCTAGACCACTGCTGTACGCCAGCACCTAAATTGTGACTAAGTACTCAACCTAGACCACGGCAGTGCGTACGGCCGTAGTCTTATTCATACGCATCTATCTGCTCACAAGCAGTGACCAATGCCGTACTATAGTCGACTGCACCTATGGTCTTGGTTATGGGTACTAGCCAACTTTAGTACTAAAAACTTAAAATATACATATCTTAGTGCTTTGACAAGTACTAAGTATATTTTTTAGTACTAAAATATGCTATGGGACTCAATCAAAGACCAATGCCGTACGCCAGTACCTAAGTTATGGATAGACACTCACTAAAGACTATGGCGGCATACCATTACACCCACTACTATGAGCAAGTTATATCGCACTTCTCCACTCTACTCTTACTATTAGTTTTTAACAAATATGAAATTCACTTTATCACAATATAGTCGACTCACTTAAATATTTTCTGTCATAAAGAGTTCTTTAAAGGATTCGTCATTTTCCATAAGTTCGTCAAAAGTGCCTTTACTTGTCACTTTGCCTTCTTGCAAATAGTATATACAATCTGCATTTATGATTGTAGATAACCTATGTGCTACTATTATAATAGTTCTACCTTTGAGTTCACTGATACTATTCTGCACATAACTTTGTGCTTCATTGTCAAGGGCACTCGTGCTTTCGTCAAATATGACTATGCTACTATCTCTCAAAAATGCTCTAGCTATAGCCAATCTTTGCTTTTGTCCGCCAGATAGTTTAATACCATTCTCGCCAACTACTGTATCTAAGCCCTTTTCTAATTCATTTAAGAAGTTTTCCATATATGCACGCTTGCACGCTTCCATTAATTCTTCATCACTTGCATTAGGTTTGACAAGTTTAAGATTTTCTTTTATTGTGCCATTGAATATATATGTATTTTGCGACACCATACAAATATTATTGCGTAAAGTGTCTTTTGTTAAATCATTGATATTGACGACGTCAAGCAAGACTTCCCCACTGTCACACTGTGAAAATTTGGCAATAAGATTCAATATTGTTGTTTTACCGCTTCCACTTTGTCCAACAAACGCCACTGTCTGTCCAGCATCTATTTTAAAACTTAAATCTTCAAAAACCGTTTTGCTGATAATCTCACTTTCTCGCTCATCCGCTGTCACTTCAATAAGCGAACGCTTCTTTGAAAATTCATCATTATATAAAGTTTCATAATCAGCATTTACCGCTTCTTTGTAATATTTGTATTTATAATTAAATGACACATTTTTAAATTCTATATCGCCTTTCAACTTCTCAATACTCACATTGCCGTAGGTATCGACTGGATAAATAGTAGGATTCATAAAGTCGTCTATACTATTTAAATTGACTTTCATAGATGTATATATACCAACGGTATTCATAATCTCGTCATTGAGTGTTCTTATGTATTGAGAATAATTAAACATAAATATAGCAGATGCAATCGCCAAATCAAACTGTCCTATAAGAACACTCAATATGATAGGTATTAACCCCTCATAAATCACTCCAATGTAATTATTAGAACCAAGTACATAGTTTGTATAAGTATCAAACTTATATCTTGCTTTATCCATAACTTTGTGTGTTTTGTCAATATTATTAAGCACGAAATTATCGCTATTCAAAGTCTTGATATCTTGGTGACTATTTATTGCTTCACTATTGACTGACGAATAAAATATGCTCGCCTTTCTCGAAATATTGCCATATTTAATTCTTTTTTTCATAGTTAGCGACATTAGTACAAGAGAAAGAGCAAAAAATACAAGCATAAATATACCGAAATAGAGATTAAAACACATTATATAAATTGACAATACCGCGTGATATACCGCTAAACTGACATTATTAAAAATATTTGACACCCAACCCATAGCATTGATTGGGTCTATAAGCACATGATTTGCAATAGCATTACTTGAGCTTGCCTCTACGGTATCAGTTTTGAGTTCCCTAGAATGTTTAGACAAATATACTGAATACTGATATTTTATTTTATTAATAAGTGCATTCATAATTACTGAACAAATTAGTTCCATAATGGCAATGCTAATGCCAAATATTGTTATCACTATCAGTAGACGAACAAGTACATCCATTGAATTATTTGATGCAGCGGCTATAAAATCTGCAGAATATCTCGCTTCAAAAAATGATAACACACTAAAGCCTATCATAAAAATTAGGTATAGAACCATAAGATAAGAATTTTTCTTTAAAATAATTTTTAACTGCTTATCTTTCATTTTTTATCTCCTTACGGTATACAATTCTGCAAAATCAGGACAATTTTTCATTAGTTCCTTAAATTTGCCTTGCGCTTCGACTTTTCCATTTTTTATAAATACAATTCTGTCACAATTTATAATTGTCGACAATCTGTGTGCCACTATGATGACGGTCTTCCCTTTTATTCCGTCTATACTTTCTTGCACTTTCTTTTGTGAGAAATTGTCAAGCGAACTTGTACTTTCGTCAAAGACAAGCACTTGCGTATTTCTCAAAAATGCTCTAGCGATTGCCAATCTCTGTTTTTGTCCGCCAGACAACTTGACGCCATTTTCGCCTAGTACCGTATCTAAGCCATACGGAAGTTCTGCAATAAATTTATCAAGGTTGGCTTTCTCACAGGCATTCATCAATTCTTCATCAGTGGCATCTGCCTTAGCAAGTTTTAAATTATCTCTCACCGACAAATAGTACACATAAGGAAATTGATTGACGACTGTCACATTACCGCGTATGCTTTCCTTATCTAATTCGCTCATTGGGACATTGTCAAAATAAATCTCCCCACTTTGCGGAATCGTGGACCTCGAGAGCATACTCACAAGCGTTGACTTCCCGCATCCACTGCGTCCCACAAATGCAACTTTTTCACCAGTATTTATCTTTAGGCTAAAGTTGTCTAATACCTTATGTGGTGGCGTTTCATCTATATTTGTATTTTCATCTTTATCTTTTTGTTTTTTCTTCTTTTGCTTTTTGCCTTTGTCTATATCGTCAGTGAGTTTTTTTTCTAAATCCACTTTCTCATAGACAAAGTCAATATTTTTAAATTCTATTTCTCCGCTAAATTTGTCTAAATGTGTCTGTCCAAATACTTCTCTAGGCATCATATCATCGCGAAATAATTGATTAATACGCTTATGTTGTACCATAGAATATGAACCTATTCTAAATATTTGTTGCAATACCCAAACTATTAGGTCTAATTGTTTATAGTTATTCAGTAAATAAATCAATGCAAAATACGACAAATAATATTGTTCATAAAGCACAATTCCTAAGTAGACAAGTCCAGCAAGTAATATAGCATATATGATTCTAAAAATAGTGTTGGCGACCATATACCAATTATCAAAGTAACGAGATTGCTTAGTATATTCTTTAATTTGTCCTTCCAAGTCTTTATTGATAGTTTCGTCCAAATTCAAACATTTGATATCTTTATAACCGCGAGCAGTTTCTATGGCACGACCATACATTTTGTCATAACTATCATTCATTTTTCGGTAATTCTTTTTGTCGTATTTATTAATTATCACCCTAAATAAATAAGCGACAACTACCGTAAATAACACCATTAATGCTAAAATATAATGAAAAAACATCATATATATAATAGTAAACAAAGCTACTAATAATTGTGAGGTAGTGCTCAATATATTCTTAATACCATTAAATAATTCTGCTGGCGACATATTTACACGCGATACTATTGTCCCAGAATTTAAAGAGTTGTAAACTTGCGACGATATAGTCAGCATTCTTGCGCCTATTTTATTCTCAAGTATGCCCATTGTATGCAAGCGTAAGCGTGCTATAAGATAATTTGATAAAATTGTCCTTGTCGCTAACAATAACCCTGTAATCAAAATTAAAATACCATATTTGAGTAAGTTTTCATAGTCCCCCAAAGTGAGTGCTTCAAGGGCTCTAGCATCAAAAATAATATTGGCAATTATTAAACCTGCTTGCAAGATTGTAAGCAATACAAAGGCGATAGCAAGCCAAGGCTTTTGCCAAATTATTTTAAGAATATTTAACTGACTAGTATTTGCTTCTTTTTCTCCTTTTTTCATAATTTTCTCCTTCGTTTAATATAAAATTCCCAAAACCACAAAAATCAACTTTAAGTTTAGCATATTTAACATTTTTTGTAAAGGTCTATATTTTTTTTTATAAATAATACTTAGGAGATTTCCCATCCCCTAGAACCCTAGTGGCAGGACAAGGGTGATGCCACCCTATGGCGTGGTCTTAGTTGGTACTAGTACCTACTTTGTAGGTTCTCTCAAAGCGGTGACCAACGCCGTACGCAAGTA
>CALWAB010000026.1 GCA_944372745.1 uncultured Clostridia bacterium
ACTATTTCATTATATCACATTGTGAATTTTATATACAAATACATTGATAACATTGTTTTTATTTTTTGTTTGACTAACAATCAAGGAGAATGCCTACTTTGAGATTTGTAGGTGAATTTCCCCACCCCTATAACCCCAGACAAGGACGAGGGTGATGCCACCCTATGGCGTGGGTACTAGAGTACGGCTGTGGTCTTGGTTGTATTTATCCATCTACTAGTGTTTAATAAAAAGCGGTGACCACTACCGTACGCTAGTCAAACTTGACCTATGGTCTTGGCGTGAGGCACTAGCCAACTTTAGTACTAAAAAATTAAAAATTTATATCTTTGTGCTAACGCACAAAGTATAATTATTTAGTACTAAGTTGTGTTTATGCACCAACCAAAGACCACTAGTGTTGCGCCAGTACCTAAGTTGTGTCTAGGTACACACAAAAGACTAGGACGGTGTACCATCGCACCCACTGCCGTACACTTGTTTTTTAGGGGATGTCATCCCCTATAACCCTAGACAAGGGCACTCGCCCTTGACCTGTGGTCTTTGGAAGAATCTCTAGCCCACTTCAGCACTTAAAAATAAAAATATATTTCTTAGTGCTTTGACAAGCACTAAGTATATTATTTAAGTACTTAAGTTGTGGCTAGGTACTCAAGCCAAAGACTACGCCTCGGGGTGACATCACCTCTGTGCCATCGCACCCACTGCCGTACGAAAGTTGCCTTAGTGCTTTAAAAGTACTAAGTATATTTTTTAGTAATAATTTGTTTTTTAGATGCTCACCATTGACTATGATAGTGTATTATAGATGATATAACATATTTTTTTTGACACTTTACTGATATTTTTATATAGTTATGTAAATATTTTTATATTGAGTTCAATTTATTACAGTATATTAAATGGTTAAATTTATATTTTTTTTCATTTTTAAAAACTATTAATATAATATGGTTCTATAAATTCGTGGAGTTTAATATTACAATTATTTTTGTTAAATTATATTTTAGATAGGTTTGTATTTATTACACCCCATTATTGACAAAGAACCTTAAAAAAACTATAATTTCATAAAATCAAAAACACGCTAAGAAATATTCTTAGCGTGTTTTTCTTAATTAAATTTTGCTTTATGCTTCGACAGTAGTTTTAACAAAATCTGCTGCTGTAGGAGTAATAGTGCCAATAGACAACATTACTTTTTCTGAATCAGCATTTGTATAATATATTTCATAAGTCCACTCTTGGTCGAAGTCTGCTTCAGCCCAACCTATCATCATTCTAAACAAACGATTTTCTGAGTTAGGAGCATCTTCGTCTTCATATATAGATATATTTCCTAAATTTGGTCCGTATACAGTTCCTTGTGCATCAATCAAACTCCATTGAATTTGAGTATCTACTGGAAGAGTATCCAATATATCACTATCAAGAACTACTATGCTTCTATTGAGTGTATCATTTTTTACATCTTGTAAAACTTGGTCACTAAAGTAAGCCAAAATTTGTTCATCTGTCATATCTTTTGTATTGAAAACTTGAGCGTCATCTACAAGATTTACATCTACTGTAAATGTAAATATGTTACCTTTCAAATTAATATCTGGAGCAAATAAACCAATTAATGTATAAATGTAATCAGCACAATTTGAATCCAATGACCCAGTCTCAGTATTTACTCTAGCTGTAGTTAATGTAAATGTAATATTAGCAGTCTTAACTCCATTACTTGTTGTAATTTCATTTATAACACTCTCAACTATTGAGAAATTAGATTGACCCGTTGTTCCATCTACATAATTAACTACACCAGCAACTGATTCTAATGCAGTTATATCTTCTTCAGTCAAATTTTCAAGTCCATTTAAACTGATAACACTATTAATTAATTTATTATATACATCAGGGAATGCTTCATTTGAATCTGCTGCTAATTCATCTTTGTAACTAATTTGAGTTAAAGGATTAATCATTTCATTTTCAGCATTTCTTTCATTGCATTGTCCATAATTAATAGAATCTAATTTAATTGAAATTTGTGTAGCGTTATCACCAAAGAAAGCACTATTTAAATCAATAGTTATAGGCGTACCAAAAAATTCAGCAACAGTTAATAACATTTGTGATGTCATTTCATCGTTTATATTCAATACAATGCCTTTATTTGCATCATAAGACAAATTATTGTTAACTAAATCATTTGTTACTAAATTTTGCAATAATGCAACTACTATAGGATTTATTGCTGTAGCAATAGGAGTATTTGCCTTTGCAAGAGATGCTACTTGTGTTTCATCCCCAGCGGTTTCTTCTTCCCCACCTATTAAGTCAACAAGCATTGCTACAAATTCATTTATTTCGTAGGAATTATTGATAAAGATTGGATATTCTGTACCCATATTTAAAACTAAGCCATTAACAAATGTTCCATATACATATATTTGTGTGCTATTTTCTGAGTCATACAAAATATTTAAGTAATCATTTGTATCAACTGTATTGCTCTCTGCTGGATATATTCTAAGGCTTACAAAACCTAAGTTTGCCCAATCTATGTTTTTAATATCAAAACCTATATCAGTCTTGCCTGCTAAGATTGCATCAACATTTACATCTGTATTTAATTCAATTCTATATGCGTGTTCAAGTGTTTCACCATTTTCACCACTATAGATATTGAAATCACCTGCAAGTTGTACATTTGCTACATTGATTTCTTCCCAAGTTGTTGAACTTGCATTGAAATTGTTTTCAAGTGCTTGACTTGCAAAGCCCAATGAAATGTTCTGCACACTAATTGTATTATTTGATTCTGGTATTGTAATGATTGTACCAGCGTCAACTCTATAATCTTCATCAATAACAAGATTTACATTAACTGAATCTAAGATTTCTACATCGTTATTTGTAACAAAACTTAAATCTACAGTCAATGCAAGTCTTGGCAACATTGAATCTTCATATTGTGAAGTCAATGCGTCAATCACATCAACAACTGCTTGCATATTACCTAAATCTAAACCTGCTAAAAGCGTTGATACATTGGCAAGCAATACATCTAAGTTAATTGTCAATGATGCAGTATTTCCGCTATTTGCTGAATCAGCAAATAAGCCTACCATACCATTATAACTTAAAAGTTGGCGTATAAATGAATTAAGCACAAGGTTATCCCCTGCTATAGAACTTATAATACTATCTATAGTCCAAGGAGTAGAACTTTCTTGTGGCAAAGAGAACTTCTCAAATAATGATGTAATAGACACCATATCTGCTACATAATTCCCTTCTTGGTTTGTTACATAGAGTTTAGCACCTTCCAAACTATCTACATAGTTTAATGCTAAAACTGTGCTATTGTCATCTTTATTAATAATTGACAAATTGATAAATGAATTAGCCCCTGCAAAGTCAAGTGAGCCTGCAACACTCATACTTAAATTTGTGTCTGCATCGCCTTCAAAAAGTGAGATACCCACTAAGTCAAGGTCAATGTCAGCACTTGCATTGAAATAATTTGCAGCATTATCTTTGCCGAATGTAGCATACTTATTATATGCACCATTAAGCAAACGGTCAAGGACGGCGGTAGGTGCTACGGCAAATTTTGCATAATATGTAACATCCTGTGTCGCCTTAAATACATAAGGGTTTGCAGTACTTACTGCAGAAGTAGCAGTTTCACTATCAAACCAGCCCAAAAACTCATAACCACTTGCTGCTGTGGCGGTCAATGAGACATCTGAATCTTCTTCATATTCATTTGCGCCAATGACTGTACCGCCAACATTACCAATCACTTGCGCATCAATTTTGTACTTAGTTGTTCCGCAGGCGGACAACACCAAAGCACAACATAAAATTGCACATATAAATGCTACAATTTTACCAATAGAACTTGCAACTTTTGTCATATTATTCTCCTTTTTATGTTTTTATTATTGTATCACTTTGAAAAATTTTTTGCAACACTATGAATGCATTTTTTTATTATTTGTTAAAATACACAAAATATGTATATATTTGAAAGCACAGTCTTATATAGGGAATTTCATCCCTCTGATTATATCTAGGGGATTTCATCCCCTAGAACCCTAGAGCAGGACAGTGTCCTGCACCTGTGGTCTTGGTGTGTGACACTAGCCAACTTTAGTACTAAAAACTTAAAATTATCTTTGTGCTAACGCACAAAGTATGGGGTGGCATCACCCCTGCGTTATCACGCA
>CALWAB010000027.1 GCA_944372745.1 uncultured Clostridia bacterium
TCAATTAATTCATCCGCTGAATGAAGACTGACAGTTTGCACAATGTCAGTGCGTTTGTCACAATAGCGAGGGCTTACAGTGTACCCCAGTTTTTCTAAAAGGTAACTCGCTAGCGTCATAGTCTTGAGGCTTGCACAAACGACACTAGGTGCGTGATAAATGCCCTTGTAAAAAGACAAATGTTGATTGAGATTCGCCCCAATGTCCTTTGCCACACAAGGAGCAGAGAAGCGTTCTGCCACATCGTGTACAAGGTCTTTACGCCCTACAATGTAACCACCAGTCTTGGCTTGCCCTGCACCAAGATTTTTCATAAGTGAACCTACTAATATGTCTGCACCTACCTGAGTTGGCTCTTTGTCTTCGACAAAATCGCCATAGCAGTTGTCTACCATAATGATGACATCATTGTCAACTTCGCGAATTTTTTTGCAAATCTTTTCAATTTTGTCAATCGTTAAACTCAAGCGGTCACTATATCCGCGTGAACGCTGAATCTCTACCATTTTGACGGGACTTTCTTTTAGCCTTGCTACTATTTTGTCTACATCAAAATCATTGTCTACAAGGTCAATTTGTTCAAATTTAATTCCATGTGCAATGAGTGAATTTCTGCTGTCGCCAGATAACCCAATAATGCCTTTTAGTGAATCATAAGGTTCACCTGTGATAGAAATGAGAGTGTCGCCGTATTTGAGAAGTCCAAAAAATGTGAGAGATAGGGCGTGCGTGCCGGACATTATCTGTGGACGAACGAGTGCGTCTTCCGTGTGGAAAATCTCACTGTACACTTGTTCTAGTTTGTCCCTGCCTAAATCGTAATAGCCATAGCCCGTCTGCTCACTGAAGTCCGTGCAAGTAAGTTTGACATTTTGAAATGCTTTGAGAACTTTAGCACTATTGTATAAGCACAATTCATCGTATTGTGCAAAAATTGGCTGTAATTCACTTTCAGCCTGTTTAGTTAAATCTAATAATTCGTTTGAAATTTCTAATCCGTTGTACATAGTAATTATCTCCATTTTTTATGATAATAAAAAAGTGTGTGATGGCACACCGCCGTGAGTTTAGCGTGAGTTCTTTAAATCTCCTTTTGTGTACTCTCATATATTAGCATATTTTTAAATTTTAGTAAATTGTTTGGTTGCGATTGTTGAGATTTTATAATATAATAGGAGTTAACTTGTCCAATACAAGCGTACGCTTCTTGCTAAGTATTTAATCAGTAAATACTAGTACAAACTTTGCACGCTACAGGGTGAGTGTGAGATAGCATAGGAGTAATATTACTCCGTAGCGTGGGTACTGGCATACTGGTGCGAAGACGCACCGCCGTGGTCATTGGTGGGTACCTAGACACAGCTTAGGTATTATAAATATACTTTGTGCGTTAGCACAAAGATATATTTAATTGTTGTTCTTAGTACTAAAGTAGGTTAGTGCCATATCCTTAGACCACAGGTGCAGTCGACTTGCGTACGGCATTGGTCATTGGTGAGTACCTAGACACAACCTAGCACTTAAGTAAAATACTTAGTGCGTAATAACGCAGGGGTGATGCCACCCCCGTGGCGTGGTCTTTAGTGAGTACCTTTGTATAACTTTGGTACTTAATAAATTAATTTGTGCTTGTAAAAGCACAAAATATTATTTTTATGTTTTAGTACTAAAGTAGGCTAGTGGTACGCCCCAAGCCCACAGGTCAAGGACGCCCGTCCTTGTCTAGGGTTCTAGGGGATGAAATCCCCTAGAAAATAAAAGGGTTATAGGTGATTGGAAATCCCCTAGAGATAATGGAGTTTTGTTTTTTTAATTGTACTTTAGTGCGATGCACTAAATAGCATTAGACACTTCATACAAAGTGTCAGTGATAGGCGGAGCAATCTCTGGCACGCCTACTATAAGCGGTGGCGAAATAACCGACCAACTAGGCAATGTCTTCAATGTTACATTTACCGAGAATGGCTCATTGGGTATAAATGTATGAAATAATCTAAGGGAAAGCCTTAGATTATTTTAAAATTAAGCCCTTAATTTAATATTTTTGAGTCAAATTCAATGAATAAGTAGAGTTAAAATTTATTTTTATTTTAATGTATATAGAGGGGTTGACACTACGTAGGTGATTTTGTTATAATAAACATTACTAGGTGTTAAAATGGAAAATACTACGAAAGAAAATAATTGGCTTTCTAAGATAAAGCATTTTTTTGTTAATATTGGTAAATCTTTTGTGAAATTGTGGAAATATTATTCCACTTATGAAAAAATTTGGCTCATAAGCATTTGTACTATAGGTATACTTTTAGGAATTTTCTTCCCAGAAGACCCAAATCAACCGAGTTGGCTTAGAGTAGTGGAAATTATAGTAATTATAGGCGGATGTTCGTGTGAGTTGCTTTTGAGTAAGCAATCTAAGTGGGCATTTGTGGTGTCATTCTTCTTGTATGATATCACACAAACAATAGTTTATATAGCGAATGGTTTCTATATAAGTGCATTGTTCGAATTGATATTCTGGATGCCTATTTTGTGGATAAGTTTCTATTTGTGGGGGAAGCAAACAGATAGTGAAAATAAGACATTGACGGTTGTCAAAAAAGTCAATTATACACGCGATTTGTTGATATTTTTGGGCGTCTTGCTTGCTTCTGTCCTAACGGGCATATTATTTACTTACATAGGCGGAATTTTTGAAGGGATGTCTGAATATTGGTATCTAGATGCACTTGCCAATGCCTTCAGCGTATGTAATGGTTTATTTTTGATTTTCCGCTTTAGAGAGCAGTGGATACCTTGGATAGGTGTCGCATTGGTAGAAGCAGTCTTGTGGATACTCAGCGGTCAATACATAATGTTAGTGCTTTCAGTAGGTTATCTAATGAACTCTTTGTATGGACTTATTATGTGGAGAAAGTATATAAAGACTCACCCAGCACCAAAGGCAGTAGATACCAATTTCCATATACATAAGAAAAATAAAAACAATGTGGATAGCATTGCAAATGCTGATGATTCATCTAGCGCTAATAAAACAGATAAAGAAAACAATGTAAATGCCGAAATTAAACAAGAAACAAATGAGAATGGTATATCAAATCAAACTGAAGCCAACGCAAATGAAAGTCAAGTAGGAATTCAAAAAGTTGATGAAAACAAATAGCAATATATAATTAAGTGTAAACAAAATATTGAGATTAAATAATAATACAGATTATAAAAGTAAAGAAGTTGCAAATGAAAAATAATATTAAAATGCAAATATTACTGTAAAAATTATTAATTATAATATGCGTTTTATACTATTATCTCTATATTTGGTAAATCTATTAAGTTTTTTGCACTATTAAAATTAATGGCGAATATCCAAGTTTGAATATTAAAAATCAATATGTATAGTCAAACTCTTGACAAAATGGGGGATAATCGGTTAAAATAAAATATAAATTTTGAGGAGATTGATAGAATGGAAATATCAGAAGTTAAAAAGGGTATGCATGTGCTTATTGACGGAGAATTGTATCAAGTTATAGACTTTTTGCATGTTAAGC
>CALWAB010000028.1 GCA_944372745.1 uncultured Clostridia bacterium
AGTTACTTTAGGCACATCATACCCAAAAGATACCAATAAAATAATAGAAAATAGTATAGCAGAAATAAAATTAAATAATACTCCAGAAAATTGTACTATAAGCCTTTGCCAAGCGGGCTTTGAATTAAAATCGCCCTCTTTTGTCTCTTCGCTATCTTCACCTGCAAAAGCACAATAGCCACCTAATGGAAGTATTCTTATTGAGAAGACTTCACCATTTTTTTTAGTTTTTTTGTAAATGGCTTTACCAAAGCCTATACTAAATTCATCTATCTTAAATTTGAATATTTTGCCTGCTGTATAATGCCCAAGTTCGTGTATTGTAATCATAAGCAGAAGTATACACACTGCAAGCACTATATATCCAATATAAGTGAGAATATCAACAAATGTTGACGCCAATATTAGTGATACCATACTTCTCCTTATAATTTTAAAAATATAGGCGGAAGAACATTCCGCCACAGTTGTAGACTTGTGCGGTCAAAAACCTTTGTCTACTTTATCTAAAAGAATATAATGAAGAATACAAGCACAATAACTAAGTTAAAACAAATGCCATTGAGCCTGTCCATAAAGCCTCCGTGCCCTGGGAATGCACGGCCAAAATCTTTAACAAATGATTTACGCTTTAAGTAACTAGCGAACAAATCGCCAAGGCTGGTAGCAACTGCTCCTAAGAAACCAAACAATGCAAATTGCCACAATCCTACATTTACTGCCTCAAATACAGCATTGACACTATCAAAAGCGGTAAATATCCAATACAATATCATACTTGATAATGTACCTATCACAATTCCGCTTATAAGCCCTGAAATTGTTTTATTTGGACTAATTAGTGGACAAAGTTTTTTGCCCTTAAATAACATCCCGCCAAGCATTGCAAATGTGTCTGTCATCATTGATATTACGAATACCATAAGAATGGCAAACAAACCAAAGACTTCATCTGTTGCCCCACTATCCACTAAACCTATAGTATTAATGTGGTTTAACATATACATAAGTCCTAATAGCAATGCTGGATATATTATTATATTCAGTGTAGTAAGTGATTTATTCATCAAATACTCTCGAGGACTTGAAAAACGGCTTTCGTCATATACAATTTTTTTACTGAAGCAGAATGGTAAAATTAACAATACTATAGACACTGCTATAAGCAATGTGAGTTCTAGTATTATCATTTGATAGAATGCTAAACCTAAGAATTTAGACACAAGTACTATCACTAAAAATGCCACACAATATGCGTAGTCTATCCATTCAAATGCAGTATTTCCACGCCTTTTGAATACTCTCAACATTTCATAAACTGATATTATGACTACTGCAAGCCAAAATGCGTCAAATACTATAGGTTCAAAATACCTAATGAGCAATGTACAAATTAGTACTCCAAGTATCAATGCTGCAGAATAAATTCTATCTTTCATCATCTGTTGTTCCTCATTTTAATTGACCGAATTTCCTATCTCTCTTGGCGTACTCTTTGAGTGCTTTGTCTAAATGTTTAGGTGAAAAATCTGGCCAAAATGTTTTAGTAAAATATAGTTCCGAATATGCTGATTGATACAGCATAAAATTGCTTAAGCGAATATCTCCTGCAGTTCTAATTACAAAATCTAAATCTGGTAGTCCTGCTGAATACAATGCTCCGCTTATATCCTCTTCTGTTATTTCTTTTTTGCCTTCTTTTATTAATTTATTGCACGCATATACAATATCATCCCTACCGCCATAATTCATAGCAATATTTAATATATATGCGTCGCAATCGTCTGTATCGTCTTTCGCTTGATTTATTTCTTTTTCTAGGTCTTCAGGCATTTTAGACAAGTCCCCCATAGTGCGTATCTTAATATTTCTTGCCTTAATTTCTTCCTTTTGTTCTTTTTCGCTTTTTTCTCTTTGTTTTTTAATATACTCACGCAAAAGCCCGAATATGTAATCTATTTCTTCTTGTGGGCGTTTCCAATTCTCAGTCGAAAACGCAAAGCAACTGACACATTTAATCCCAAGTGAAAAACAATAATTCACTATGTTTTCAAGTGCTTCCGCTCCGCGTCTATGCCCCATTTTTCTTGGCAAACCTCGCTTAGTTGCCCAACGGCCATTGCCGTCCATTATAAAGCCTATGTGTATTGGTAATTTATCAAATTTCTTTTCCATTTTCAATCCTTTTTTGCCAAAATGGCATAATGTCAGTCCTACTATAGTTTACGCCGAATTTTGCAACTTGTTACCTTTAGTAAAGGATTGGTAATTTTTTATAAATTTATACTTCCATAAGTTCGTTTTCTTTATCTTTAGTCATTGCATCTATTTTATTTGTTGCATTATCAAGCACTTTTTGGATTTCTTTTTCTGCTACTTCAAGTTCATTTTCTGTGATTTTACCATCTTTCTTCATTACTTTATATTGGTCTATACAATCACGGCGAACATTACGCATAGCCACTTTCCTTTCTTCGCACATTTTCTTGACTTGTTTAACAAGGTCTTTTCTTCTTTCTTCTGTAAGTACTGGCAAGCTCAATCTAACCACTTTACCATCTTCGCTTGGATTTAAGCCTAAATCTGACGCTTGAATAGCTTTCATTATGTCTTTAATCGCATTAATATCCCAAGGTGAAATAACTATTGTTCTTGGGTCTGGGCACATTATGTTAGCCATTTGATTTACTGGAGTCATAGTGCCATAGTATTCTACCATCAATTTGTCAAGCAATCTTGGATTTGCTCTGCCTGCTCTTAAGGATGCTAAGTCACTGCTAAAACCACTGACTGATTTATCCATTTGCTCTTGCATATCCTTTATATAAATTTCATTTTCTTCGTTTTGAAATAACATATTTACACCTTCCTTAAAAAAATCTCTTTAGATTTTCTTTGCATTAAATTATACTAGAAAAATTTCAAAATTGCAACTGATTTAATATCTAAGTTGTTAAACCTATCGCTTTTCTATATTTAAAACAAAGAAAATAATGTATTTGAATATTCAAATACACTATTTATACATTCATTTTTTATATTTTTGTTGAAAATTATTTATTTTAACTATTTTTCTTCTTTATCCTCACTGCTATCTTCAACATTTGAGTTATTTTCAGCGTTTAAATCTGTTGTTTATATTTCTGTATTATTCGTTTGAATTTCTTCATTATGCGTTTGTTCTTCACTTGTTTGTTTATCTTCTACAATAGGTGCCACTCTCAATATTGTGCAATCTTCTATATTCCCTTCTCCTACAATCTTAACTAATTCAGTTATTTGTATATCTTCTTTGAGGGCTTTCTCTCCCATTGCTTTGTCTTTTATACGCAATTTGTCAAATAAGTCTTTGACTGTGATTTCATCATCGACAGGCATCTTTTTCAATCTCTTTAAAATAACCTTAGTAACTTCTTCTTGTGTCTTAGGTGACTTTTTAAAATATTTTAGCAAATCCAATTTGCTTTCTTCACCCCTATATAGACGCAATATATTAGAACGGTGCCCATAAAATGTCAATACAAGTAATAACGCTAAAACAATATATAAGCCTACATTATTGCCTTCTGGCACAAATATCATTTGCAATACTACAAGTGTTGTGATAAATAACATTGAGATAGCACTCATATATTTGAGAGCTAGCATACAGAAAAAGCATATTATAAATACTATAATTGTAAGTATTGGTTGTGCTACTAAAAATACACCAAACATTGTGGCGATACCTTTGCCACCTTTAAATTTGTAAATTACAGGGAAATTATGCCCCAATACTGCAGCAAAACCGCATAAGAATAATGCAAAATAACTTTCATTAGTTCCCATCAACACAATATGGTGACTTAAGCCTGTATACCCGCCAAATGCAAAGACTGCTATTATTGCTGGAATAACACCCTTTAAAATGTCAAGCACGAATACTATAATACCTGCTTTGCCACCTAATGTTCTCAGGGTGTTAGTCGCCCCCGGATTTCCGCTTCCCTGCTTTGTGATATCCACATTTTGCTTCCAAGCAATTATTCTAGCAAAATTAACATTTCCCAATAAATATGAAAGCACTGCTATTGCAATTAATAATGTAACAACCATCTTTATACTCCAATAATTTATTATATCATATTCTTTAATGATTATCAACCATTATTATATTGACGATATAAATAATTAAGAAAATTAATATTATTAAATTATTTATATCTTTTTTAAAAAAATAATTTACAATTCTGTGGTTAAAATTAAAAATGCACTATTAATATAGTGCATTGCAATATTTTATTTAGTAATTACTTTTTCTCTATATCTAAGGAACTTTAAACAGTCATTATATGCATCTATATGCCATTTGAAAAAAGTACCATCTTTTATCATTCGCGTTATTTCTTCTTGGCTGAACCATTGTGCTTCTTGCACTTCTTCTTTTTGAAGTGTAAGCTCTACACAATCAATATCTTTTTTCAAATAATATAAATCCACAAAGTCATTTTCTGTCTGTATTGTTTTATATAATATTGGTTCATTTTCATTGACTTTTATACCAAGTTCTTCTATTTCAGCACATAGCCCTTGAATACTTGTTTCTCCCGACTTAGGATGTCCACAAGTGGTTGCCCACTGTCCCCCTTTTTCGACTGAATGCTTTTGTAATAAAAATTCACCTTTTGAATTTTCAATAAATACCATTACGGTGATGTAATATCTTCCTTGTGGTACTGGTTGGTTTTTTCGAAATTTCTCCAGTCAAATTTCTATTTGCATCGTATAAATCTCTTAATTCCATTCGTTTCCACCTTTACATATTTATTATTATTTTAATTAATCCAACAAAAAGTTTAATATATAAAAATAACGAAAAAATATCTCAAAAACAATTGAGATATTTTAATATAATTATTCGTTCCAGTCTCTCTTTTCCATACCTTCGCCAACTTCGTACACTGTAAATCTACGAATAGCAATTTTTTCACCTGTTTGCATTGTAGCCTCATTTACAAGGTCAGTGATTGTCATATCTGGATTTCTAACATATGCTTGGTCATTCAAGCAAACTTCTTTATAGAACTTTTCTATTCTACCTTCAACAATTTTATCAAGAATTGCTTCTGGCTTTCCTTCTTCACGCGCTTGTGCTCTAGCAATATCCTTTTCTCTACCCAATACTTCTTCAGGAACATCTTCCCTATTTAAATATTGTGGTCTAGCTGCTGCTATGTGCATAGCAATATTATTTACTAATTCTACAAATTTATCTGTCTTTGATACAAAGTCTGTTTCGCAGTTTACTTCGACCATAACGCAAATTTGTCCTTGATTCATATGGTTGTACATACCTATACGACCGTTTGATGCAATGCGGTCACTCTTTTTAGCGGCTTTCGCCATTCCTTTTTCACGCAACCAATCTATTGCTTTTTCAAAATCCCCGTCACATTCTACAAGTGCTTTTTTACACTCCATCATACCTGCATCGGTTTTTGCTCTCAATTTTGCTACATCTTGTGCTGAAATCATTTTATAATTCTCCTACTTTAAAATTTTTAATTTAAACTATTCACAATTATATTAATTGCCCTGCATTGAATAGAGTGTAATTATTTTTTCTTTTCGCTTTCTGCGACTTTTTCTTCAATAGTTTTTTCTTTAGGTTCTTCAACCTTTGCTTCTTCTTTTTTCTCTGCCTTGTCTTCTTTTACTTCTTCTTTCTTTTCTTTGTTATCTTTCTTAGCAGGTTTCTTGCTCTTTTTCTTCGTTTTCTTATTTGCAGCATCTTCTGCTAATTCACTTTCAACGGCAGCAGTAACATCTGTTGTCTCAAGTGCACTCTTAATGTCAATGTCTTCATCATCAAATGCACTTCTATCAATTTCAATCCCTTCGCGTGCTTCAATGACAGCATCTGCTATTGAACCAGCAATCAATTTTATAGCACGAATTGCATCGTCATTGCCAGGGATACAAATATCAACATCGTCTGGGTCGCAATTTGTATCAATCAAGCCAATCAATGGAATATTCATAAGGCGTGCTTCTTTGATAGCAATCGCTTCTTTCTTTGAGTCTACAACGAATATAACACCTGGCATTGTGGTCATATCACGAATACCATTCAAGTTTTTAGCAAGTTTTTCGTGTTCTTGCTTTAATTTCAAAACTTCCTTTTTAGGCAACAAATCAAATTCGCCTGTCTTTTCCATTTGTTCAATTTTCTTCATCTTGTCAACGCTTGAACGAATGGTTTTGAAGTTTGTAAGTGTACCACCAAGCCAACGATTGTTAATATAGAACATACCGCAACGCTTTGCTTCTTGTTCAATTGCTTCGCTTGCTTGTTTCTTTGTGCCGACAAACAATACTGTCTTGCCTTCTTTAACAATTTCCTTAACAAAATTGTATGCTTGTTCAGCGAGTTTTACTGTGTCTTCAAGGTTGATGATGTGAATATCATTTCTTGAAGTGAAGATATACTTCTTCATTTTGGGATTCCATTTTCTTGTTTGATGCCCGAAGTGGACCCCTGCTTCAAGCAACTGTTTCATAGATATTATTGGCATAACTTTAAATCCTCCTCGTTTTGCTTCCTCAAAGGTTAAAAACTCCGTAAAGAACCAAAATTGGCACGACTTTACGAATGCTCTTTGAGTGAATTATATTATGAACGATAGTAGTTTATCACAAATCAAAAAAAAATGCAATAATTTTCACTGCATTTTTTTAGCATTATTTTTTACAAAACTTAATAATGACATTTTTATTTAGCACTGCCCACTTAGTGTAATACTAATTATGCTATGCATTTTAATTCACTCACCCCACGAATATGATAGAATCCAAAAAGAGATTTTACTTAACCCCAAAAAGCAAAATCTCTTATTTTAATTTTCTAAAGGTCAATATGCATAATCTTGTAATAATATTACATTTGAATAAGAACCTTTTATATTTAATTATTACAGCCATTACTTTTACCCTTTAAAATAATCTTTGTAATAAATTAAACCTATTTTATTCGTAATGTAGTTATATATTACTACACTTGCCACCAGTTATTAGGAATATCGCCACCGCTGACGGTTATTCCATAAGTCGTGGTACTTGTGTCACTATTTGGCGTTTCAAAGGTGTATGTATTATTATTTACTGCCCCATTGCCACTAAAAGATAACTGCCATGTGTAAGGCTTTGATACAATGATTGTGTATACTTGCCCTTTCGCTAGTTCTAATGACACTGTCTGTGTGCTACTTATGACCATTTGTGTCATACTGCTATAACTTTGTTTTGTGCCTTGTACTATGTATACTATTATGCTCG
>CALWAB010000029.1 GCA_944372745.1 uncultured Clostridia bacterium
AATGTTTTAATCCTTTATACTCATTGACTTTTGTAGTCAAAATAAAATTCAAATAATTTTGACAAGTTTTAATTAACCTTACTTATTATTCAATTGTCATTGTGCGGTCGCCATTTCTAGCGACTTCTTTAGTATATTATATCCACCCCCTAAAAGTCAACATTTTTTTAAATTTTTTCCTTTTTTCCCTTTTTTTTTCGTTTATTACCCCTTTTTCTTATACTCACCCCCGCGTGTCGTAATCACTCTATAGGAAGAACGGCATTCTTAAAATGAAAAGCAATAGCCGTTCATCGCTATTGCTTAAATTTTTATTTCAAACTTTTGATTTCATCGAGCAATTCGTCTTTATTTCTAAAGCCTACTAATCTTTGAATTTCTTGCCCTTCTTTAAAGAATATTATTGTAGGTATGCTCATTACGCCAAATTCATTGGCTACATCTATTTCTTGGTCAATGTCAAGTTTTGCCACTTGATAGCCGTCTGCTTCTTCTGCTAATTCGTCCATTATTGGTGCAAGCATTTTGCATGGTGGACACCATGTAGCATAAAAGTCCACTATTCTCAATTCTTTATTATTGACAAATTCTTTGAACTCTTCTCCATTGAGATGTTTAATTTCCATTTTTACTTCCTTTTAACGCTTTCTTGCGATAGTTTATTATACTATAAATTGATTAAAATATACAAACATTTTAAACATTGTTAGAATAAAAATTCTTAAATTACTAAAGATTTATGAATTTTTAAATACATAGCAATGAAAGAAAACTAGCCATTCTCGTGTTTACTTAATGCAATAATACGCACTAAGCTTTACAAAATAATAATATTATTATTAAAACACATTTAGAGAATATATTTTGACAAATCATACTTACTTAAAGTTGATTTTAGTTCATTGTCTACATAATTTTTGTCTATTTTAACTTCAGTCATTGGGAAAGAACCATCTGCATGGAATGAAATGCTTTCAAGCAAGTTCTCCATTATTGTATGCAATCTTCTTGCCCCAATATTTTCGCTCGTTTCATTTTCACGCACTGAAATTTCTGCAATTTCGTCTATTGCTGATTCATCAAAAACAAGATTGATATTGTCGACTTTCAAAAGTTCACTGTATTGTTGTATTATACTATTTTTTGTGCTTGTCAAGATATTTACAAAATCTTCTTTTGTCAAATTCTGCAATTCTACTTGAATTGGGAATCTACCCAACAATTCAGGAATTAAATCTTCAACTTTTGCTGTATGGAACGCCCCTGCTGCTATAAACAAGATATAATCTGTTTTGACTGTACCATACTTTGTTGTAACTGTGCTTCCTTCAACTATAGGCAAAATATCTCTTTGGACACCTTCTCTTGATACATCTGGTCCAGACTTTCCATTGCCCTTGCCTGCCACTTTATCAATTTCGTCAATGAATACTATACCTTCTTGTTCGCAACGCCTAATGGCTTCTGCTCTCACTGTATCCATATCAATGAATTTACTACTTTCTTCATTAACCATATAGTCTCGAGCAATTTTTACAGGCATTTTCTTATGTTTTTTACGAGGTGGGAAAATTCCGCCAACTATATCACCCAAGTCCATTGCTCCCATTCCCGGCATTATTTCAACTTGTTTAGGTGCTTCAGCGACATCTATTTCAATGATATAATCATCAAGTTTACCTTCGCTGTATTCTTTCTCAACATTTGCTCTCAAAGCGTCCTTGTCTTCGACATTCTTTTCTTTGAGTTTTTGGTCAACAATCAAATTGACTAACTGACGATTGACTATAGCGAGTGTCTTCTCTTTGACTTCTTCAAATTTTTCTTCTTTGACTAAACGAATAGATGTTTCTGCTAAATCTCTTATGATGCTTTCTACATCTCTTCCTACATAACCTACTTCAGTAAATTTTGTCGCTTCCACTTTGACAAATGGTGCGTGAACGAGTTTAGCTAGACGCCTAGCAATTTCTGTCTTACCAACACCTGTAGGACCTTTTAAGATGATATTTTTGGGAGTAATATCTTCTTTCATTTCTTCGCTTAATTGACTGCGTCTATATCTATTTCTAAGAGCGACTGCTACTGCACGCTTAGCTTTTTCTTGCCCTATAATGTATTTATCTAATTCTTCGACAATCTGTTTTGGGGACATTTCCATAATTATACTTCCTCCAATGTGATATTGTGATTTGTGTATATACAAATATCTGCTGCAATATTTATTGCTTTCTCAGCGATTTCTTTAGCTGAAAAATCTGTATTAGCCATCAGTGCTTTTGCTGCTGCTATTGCATAATTGCTACCAGAACCTATAGACAAAATGCCGTCATCTGGTTCTACAACTTCTCCAACGCCTGATACAAGTAGCATTGTTTTAGAATCTGCAACTATCATTTGTGCTTCAAGTTTTCTCATTGCTTCATCTCTACGCCAAGTTTGTGCAAGTTCTACTGCACTGCGCATTAAATTTCCTGAGTACTTTTGAAGCATTGACTCAAATCTATCAATCAAAGTGAGTGCATCTGCTACACCACCTGCAAAACCTACGACTACTTGGTCATTGTAAATTCTACGCACTTTTTTAGCGTGTGCTTTTGCCACTATTTTATCAATAGTCGCTTGGCCGTCACCAGCCACAGCAGTCTTGCCGTCTTTTTTGACTGCTACTATTGTTGTACTGTGTATTTGTTCCATAATTTCTCCTTGAATATTAATAGTATAGCATATTAAAATATTTTTTGTACTAAATTTTATATAATTTAATACTCAATTTTTTATTTTTGTTCTTCTCCATTTCCGCTTACATTTTCATTGCCTGCTTGTTCATTAAGCGGTTTATTTGATATAAAATCACAATTTGGATAACCAGAACATCCATAAAAATAGCGTTTTTGTTTATTTAATCTTCTAACAAGCGGTTTACCACACTTTGGACAAACTCCATAGTTTCCATCATCTAATGATTTTATATTCTTGCACTTAGGATAATTTGAACAACCTAAGAATTTCCCAAAACGCCCAACCTTGATGAGCATTTTGCCACCACATTTTTCACAGATTTGGTCAGTTTCTATGTCTTGTGGCACTTCTACCTTCAATATTTCATTATTTTCACCTATTTTGACATCTTTACGAATGTTTTTGCAAGTAGGATAATTGGAGCAAGACAAAAATTTGCCATATTTACCTTCTCTAATGACCAATTTGCTTCCGCATTTGTCACATATTTCATCTGTTTCAATAGGTGCTGCTTTTAAAGATTCGGCACTTTCGCCCGCGACTAGAAGTTGCTTCTCAAAATCATCCCAAAAATCTTTGACGACATCTTGCCATACAAGTTGCCCTTCAGCCACTTCATCTAGTTCGGTTTCCATTTCAGCTGTGAATGAAACATTCATAATATTTTCAAAATACTTAGTCAATAAGTCAACTACTTTGAAACCTAGTTCAGTTGGTTTAATGTATTTGCCTTCTCTTTCTGTATAATTTCGTGATGAAATAGTGGCAATAGTTGGAGCATAAGTAGCGGGACGCCCTATGCCCTTATCTTCCATTGTTTTAACAAGGCTTGCTTCTGTGTACCTTGCAGGTGGCTTTGTGAACTTTTGCTCGTCTTTATAATTTAGCCCTAAGCACAAATCATTTTCTTCCAAGTTCGGCATCTTTTCTTGTTCTTTGTCTTCTTCTTCGGTATAATTTTTATACACTTTCATAAAGCCTGCAAATTGAAGCGTTTTACCTGTTGCTTTAAACTGAAATTTCTTCTCTGTATCTACCGTTTCTAAGTCTGCACTGACTGAATAGAATTTTGCACAGCTCATTTGGCTCGCAATAAAGCGTTCATAGATGAGTTTGTACAATTTATAAACATCTTGTTCCACTTTGTCCTTTATGGACTCTGGAGTGCGCTTGATATTAGTGGGCCTAATGGCTTCGTGTGCATCTTGTGCATCCTTTTTAGCCTTATACACATTAGGCTTATCTGGATAATATTCTTTGCCATAGTTTTCTATGATAAATTCTTTAGCCGCCGCTTGTGCTTGTGGTGCGACACGAGTAGAGTCTGTTCTTATATAGGTAACTAGTGCAGATTTGCCTTCGCCCTTAATCTCTACCCCTTCATAAAGTTTTTGTGCAACGCTTGTTGTCTTTTTGATACTAAAACCTATTTTATTTAAAGCGTCTTGTTGCATTGTGCTTGTAATGTAAGGTGGATTTGGATGTGATAATGTTTCACCTTTTTTAATTTTATATACGCTATATTCTTTGTCCTTGACATTATCAAGCAAGCGTTTCATTTGTTCCGCCGTCTTTATCTTGACTTTCTTTCCGTCAACGCTATTGAATGTAGCCTTAAATTCTATATCGTCATTAGGAAATTGTGCGTTAGGGAATTTTTTACGCATTGTGACAGTCAATGTCCAATACTCTTCAGGGACAAAGTTAATTATTTCGCGTTCCCTATCAACCACCAATTTTAGTGTAACTGATTGCACACGACCTGCTGACAATTTAGGTGCAACCTTCCTTGACAAAAATGGTGACAATTTATAACCCACAAGTCTATCTAGTACTCGCCTTGCTTGTTGTGCATTGACTAAATTAATGTCTATGGCACGAGGTGCAAGCAATGCACTTTTGACTGCGTTTTCAGTAATTTCGTGAAATTCTATTCTACAAGGTTTGGTAATGTCTTGACCTATCACATACGCTATATGCCATGCTATTGCTTCACCCTCACGATCAGGGTCGGTCGCAAGCAATACGGCTTCTGCTTTCTCTGCTTTTGCCTGTAATTCTTTAATAGTCTTTTCCTTATCTGGCATATTTTTGTACATAGGCTGAAAGTTATTTTTAATGTCCACACCAAAAGAGTGTTCAGGTAAGTCCCTTATATGTCCGCCTGATGCAAAGACTTCGTATCCCTTTCCTAAATATTTATTGACCGTTTCTCTTTTACCAATACCTTCTATTACTACTAAAATCATTTTACCCTTCCTAATTCGTTCGCTTTATTAATTATATAAATTTTACACATTTTTATACTTATTACAATACTTATACTCAAAATATTGCTTATTTGTTGCAAATTTTTGATAAATTATTCAAACTGTAGACAAAATACAAATAGAAAAAGCAATAAAATTGAAATTTTATTTTTTGCGATAGCAAAAAGCAATATATTGTATGTTTTTGTATAAAAACTTAATTTTATAGTGCTTTTTGACCATAGGTCAATGAGTACTTGTGCAACACTAATGGTCATTGCTTTTGATTATACAATAGCGAATAGATGCGTACAAACAAGACCACAGCCGTACGCCAGTACCTACGCCACTGGGTGGGTGCGAAGGCGCACCGCCGTGGTCATTGGTGAGTACCTAAACACAATTTAGTACTAAAATAGGCTAGTACCACACACCAAGACCACAGGTGCAGGACACTGTCATGCTACTAGGGTTCTAGGGGATGGAAAATCCCCTAGAAATTCCTTTTGTCTACACTCTCATTATTTTCTTTTTTCATACATATTGCCTGCTAATTTTTTCACAAGTCCTTTGATTTCCATTTTTGTTAATGTTTGCATCAAGGTCTTTGCGTCAATAGACAATTTGTCTTTTATGTCTTCAAAACTGTTGTTTTCTATCTCTAGTATTTCAAGAATTTGACCTTCCAGCCCGCCTACTTTATCGGTGTTTGTATTAATCGCTTTGACTTTAGGCGTTATGTAATAATAATTAAATATATCTTTTGTACTCAAAGTACATATTGCTTCTTGATTCCTTATGAGCATATTAGTACCACTGCTTGCTGAACTTGTGATATTCCCCGGCACGCAAAATACATCTCTATTTTCACTGATTGCGTATTCTTTTGTGTGCATTGTGCCACTATTGTAAGTCGCTTCTACTATAAGTATGCCACGAG
>CALWAB010000030.1 GCA_944372745.1 uncultured Clostridia bacterium
AAAGAGACGAAGCTAAGAAACGCCTTATCAACGCTATTATTGCGTTAGTCGTTATGATTGCACTTATTCTTCTTCTTCAATTGTTCGTTAGCAATATTGGCACATGGGTTGGTGATGTTGCTGGCACAGGAGATGAAGAATCAGCAGGCGGACTTATAAGACGAAGCATAGCAATGCTTGGTATGTAATGAAAAAAGTGACTACAGAATTGTAGTCATTTTTTTTATTTAAGTTTTAAGTACTAAAGTAGGCTAGTGTCACACGACAAGACCACAGGTCAAGTCAACTTTCGTACGGCATTGGTCTCCGCTTGGAAAGAACTTATAAAGTAAGTACTAGTACAAATTAAGACCACGCCATAGGGTGGCATCACCCTTGCTCTTGCACTAGGGTCTAGGGGATGGTAAATCCCCTAGAAAACTTGCGTACGAGTGCGAAGATGCACCGCCGTAGGTACTGGCGTACGGCATTGGTCTTTAGTGAGTGTTATGTACAATATAGTACTAAATAAATAACCTTTGTGCGAAAGCACAAAGAAATATTTAATAGTTGTTCTTAGTACTAAAGTGGGCTAGTGTCACACACCAAGACCATAGGTCAAGGGCGAGTGCCCTTGCACTAGGGTTCTAGGGGATGGGAAATCCCCTAAAAAAATCAGGACAAAGGGGAACGATAGTTTTCCTTAAAATTCTAGCGAAAAAGTAAAATCGAATAAATGCTGAAGAAATAATTGCAATAATTGTCATATTTTGTTATAATTTAGGGGAAAATTAAGAAGCAAAACAACTTAAGGAGCAGGGGAATAAATGGGAATAAAGTTTAAAGTGTTTTTGATAGCAATGGTGGTAATATTTATAGGAACAATGTTTGCTGGCTGTGATTCTTGGTCTTGGAACTACAATAATACGCGTCCGCCTATTACCACTGGGACTAATCCGACAGATAAAAACAATGACCCTAATTTTAGCGAATCCAATGAAGATTTAGTAGATGATGACGATATGATAGACGAAAGTGCTATATACGAATTTTTAGATGGGGTAAAGTTCGCTTATGACGGTAAAGCACATAAAATAGAAACGCTTAATGATACAAGGTTTGAAGCAGTATACGATAGAGTTTCGCAGTATTTAACGACAAATAATACTATAGATAGTGCCACATTTGCAGAAAATAATAGCGAATTGGGAGTGGATGCCACTTATATTAGTAGAGTTGTATGGCTTTATAATTATGTAAACCAGTATAAATCACTTGCTCGAATTATACTCACTAAAGTAGCGGAAACCTATGGTTATGGCATAGGGACAGACTATGTGCAAAATAATAATTTATATGGACAACTTTATTATGACCAGTACGAAATAGAAGACAATGGCGATTATACAACATATAAAAATGCTATAAATGCAGGCGTTTATGAGGTAAGTAATACAATTACTACAGATAATCCTTACAATGGACTAGGCAATGCAATATTCGACGACGGCTCAAATTATGTAGATTTTAATACGCAATCATACATTGATTTTGAATTGAGTATTGATGTACCAGTAAGTGCCTACTATTTTGCTATGAATTTGAATGACGAAGGTAGTTATTTTGTTGTGACTACTGAAAATCCTTATTATGACCCATCAAATATTGTCAATCAACCGACTATTCCAAATCCAGATTATGACCCAAGCAACCCTGACAGTTCACAAACTATTGCAAACCCCGAATATATAGAAGGGCATATCTTGGGTATGAGCGAAATCTCATTTTTAGGTATAGTTGATAGTGATGGCAATGTAACTTATGAAATAGGTTCTACACAAATTGAAGAACCTGATGCAAATGATTTTATACAAAATTATATAAGTACTTATGAAAACTATTTGGCACTTAAATTACTAGAGACACACATTAAGACTAATAATGTATATGAAGGTGATTATATTAATGTCACAGATTTAGATTTGCTTGCATTGTACGAAGATTGGTCTATGCAAATAGGTCATTTAGGTTTTAGTGAAAATTTTTATGACTTGAATGACAATGAATACAATACATTAGATGAATTTACGCAGGTTGTTTACGATAATGTCGTTGGACAAGATACTTTAGATTTTGATGCTGATGCAGGTATATATTCAAGAGACATTGAAAATAATATAGCACAAATAGTAAATGATTCACTTTATGCAAAAGTTACAAATGATTATGATTATTTTGTTTTTGATTATGAAAATGGACAAGATTTCTTTGTGAATGTTTATAACATTGAGTGGAAAGATTATACAGTGGAAGAAATTTTTGATACATCTTCACCGACAGAAGAAGAAAATGCAAATTCCAATAATTTAATTTCTTTGTATGCGGATGACCCATTAGATTATCCTAGTGGACCTCCGATAGATAGTGGAGAAGGGTATGAAGATAAAATAGTTTATTTGCCCGATGAAATAGTCTATAGTATTGTCGTTATGCTTAAGCCTGATTATGAGCCAGTCGTTATGCAAAGCATTATGCTTATGATGCTTGCACCATACAGTGAACTTGATGTGGAATTGTCTTTCCGTTATGTCAAGAATGGGGAAGAAAAAATCTTTTCACCGATTGACTATTCGCTTAAAGATGAAGCTAGTGAAGATGGAGATTATGTAGTAAATGGTACATTTGATGGACATTTGCCACAGTATGATGGTGAAGAGTTGTCTTTGGAGACGGCGGATAATTATTTATTTGCACTAGAAGATTACAATACTCCAGAACTAAATACTATTAGGAACCAAGAGATTTTGCTAGAACAATTTGAAAATAATTTGGCATCAAATTATGCTCAATCTCTCAATGCGTCTTTGGGAGCAAATAGGTACGCCTATTCACAAGAATTACAAACATATTATTACAATGAAAGTGGCGAAAATTGTGATTATGTGGAAATGAACTTTCATACAACAGCATTGACTGAAGATGAGGCATTGACACGCTTACGCCTAGTATTGTATGTATTCTATTTTGATACATTAAGTGGGCTTCAAGAAGACGCTAATTCGACTGTATAGGATGTGTAGCGATGTACCACTATAGTTTAAGGTCAATTATTTACCTACGGCATTAAAAAATACTACTTAGTGTGCGTGACGCACTAAAAAGTAGGCTAGTAATTGTAATAGTATGACGCTATATTGGGCATCCTTCCTATAGAAAGAAATATCTTGAGAAGTATATAGTAAATATTGGGGGAAAATCTTTTTATCTACAGGTACTATAGGAATATATTTACCTATTATACACTGAAAACCTTAAAAATATTGTAAAATCTTAGAAAAACTTGTCAAATTGTGTTGCAAATTTTCGAAAATTTGGTATAATAAAAGCGTATATTAAAAAAATAAAGATAAGTAGATAATTTCAAATAGCGGATAACGAATGATTTTGCTGAAATTATGCAAAATTTCACTTATGATGGAGGGAAAATGACTGCGCAGACACTAGGTATATTTGGTGACATAGTAAATGGAATCAGTAGTATATTTTCAGGCATAGCAAATTGGATAAGTGACAAGATAGGGCAATGGTTAGATTATTTCATCGCTGTCATGTTAAAGTTTGTTTATGAAATTTTGAAAGTATTTTTCCTTTTGCTAGATTTTATACAACTTGTATTCCGTAAAATGGCAGGTCTAGATACTGTGTATATGAATGGTGAAGCCTATTCGGGAGATTTGGCATTGCTGTTTTTCCGGAATGAAAATGTCATTAATGCACTTATAGCACTGATGGTTGTTGCTGTAGTGCTGATATTTGTTTGTACATTTATTGCAATTATTAGAAATCACTACAATGCGAAAAATGCAGGCGAAACAGCTGTTGGGCCAGTAATAGGTAAGGCATTTAAAGCATTGTTTACCTTTATATTTGTTCCATTGGTATGTTATTTTGGTGTTTATGTATCTAATGGACTACTTAAAACTATTGACCAAGCGACGCGTATTAGTAATGCTTTGACTATATCAGGAGAAGTTTTTGTAAGTTCGGGCATAAATGCGAATCGAGCCCGGATAGACACGGACTTTGCCACCAAACTTGCCAATGATAGTAGCTTAAATTTTGGTGGCGTATTCGTTGATGATAGTAATTTACAGTATACTAATAGTCAAACTGCTGCAGATAAAATAGATGATGCTTTTGCACAGAAATTGGCAGCGAATGGACATACTATAACAGCTTCAGAAGATGATTATAGTTTTATGTTCCATCAAAGTTCGCCGGGGTCTATTAGTAATTTTGACTATATGAATACAGACCTTGTGTTTGTGTATTATGATTTACAAAAGTTTAATTGGCTGTTTGCCTTTGTGTCGTGTTTCTTTATAATGGCAACGCTATTGGTGGCGTCGTTAGGAGTTATTCAGCGACTGTTTGAAATAACAATACTGTTTGCTATTTCGCCGCCATTCATAGCACTAATGCCGCTTGATAATGGTAATGCATATAAGAAGTGGGCAGGTAAGTTTATAAGCAATGTACTTGTAATGTATGGTACAGTTGTCGCATTGAATTTCTTCTTCATTATCGCTCCTGTACTTCAAAGTATTGACCTATTTGGAAGCCCAGAAGAAATAGCCGCCTATGGCGACTTGACTTGTACGCTCTTTAATGGAATAGCCCATATCTTGTTTATAATGTGTGGTGCTATGATGATTAAAGACTTCTCAAAACTTGTCACTGACTTAGTTGGCGGTGGACCGGGACTTGAAGATAGAGGTCGTGGCGTACAAGGAGCTATTCAAGGGGCTGTCGGTGCTGGAGCAAGGCTTGTTGACCAGACAGCTGGTAGAGCCCACAGAGCATACAATAACTACTATTCTGAAGAAAATGTTCAGAAGCGCGATGCTGCTAGAAAGCAAAAACAAGCAGATAAAGCAGCTAAAGAAACACAAAAGAACGAACACGCTGGGTTTAAAGCGGCTACTCAAGCTCAATATGATGCTGGTGAGATTAATCGCAGGACAAAAATGCGTATGGATAGAGAACATAAGCATGACTTAGAAGGTAAAACTACATTAAAAGAGAGATTGGTTGGAAGGAATCACTCTGCTGCGTATGATGCCCAAGTTGCAAAAGCAGGCACATATAATCAATTGTATCAACAACAGCTTGGTCAAGCTACTTCTAATAGAGCTAAGAGTGGTATAGTTGGAAGGGTGAAAAATCCTAATGCGCGTTTAAGAAGTGCTACAGCTAATAGAGTAGGACAAACATATTAT
>CALWAB010000031.1 GCA_944372745.1 uncultured Clostridia bacterium
CTTGCTTATTGTCTTGTAAAACTCCAATAACAAATTATGTTATGCCCTTTTTTGCTATTTCCTTTATAAATAAATCAAAAAACTTTTTCCCCAGCCCCTTACGTTGATAATCAGGGGGAATGTACAAACACTGTAAATCGGCATACTTTATGCTTGAGAAATGCTCATATTCGGAAAGATAAGCCCCACTCATAAGTCCAATTATTTCTCCATTAACTTCTGCAACATAGGAAAAATGATTGGGATTATTTATTTGATACTCAGCAAATCCATTTATCATTTTATTTATACTTTTCTCACTTTCTCGTCTCTCAAAAACACTTTCGGGGAAAATATTTTTATATGCATAACGCCACACTAAATTCGTTAATTTAATATATTGTTCAGCATCTTCCATTTTTACTTTTCGTATTTTGTATTTTATTTCCATATTAGCCCTCAACATTTTTGTACATTTTTATCTAAAATCACCTATTGATTTCAACGCTTACAATCTTACATCATTCTTTGTCTAGAAATTTCATATAAACACGCTGTTGTAGCACAAGCTACATTTAATGAGTCTACATTTCTATAATAGCCACAAGTTCGCTTACATCTTCTTTATCACTTATTTTACTCATTAAATTTTTAGTCAAACAAAAATTTTGTTTTGATAAAGGCAAAACACTTTTAGCCCAATCAGATAAAGAATTATAATCGCTATAAATATAATTCACAATTTTCCAATTATTTGAAATTGCATCTTTAATATTTTGAACTCCTTCTACAAAAAACTTTTTTTGTTGTATTCTTTTTGTTCTATTTTCTTTAAGTGCAATTAAATCTTGAAATGTAGCATTTTCCTTCCCAATATTCAATGTTTTCATTAATCTTCCCCTTAATTTTGTAATTTATTATAACATACATAATGAAAAATTAGATATTTTTTAACATAAAAACACCTAGCAATTTTAAAATATATATCTAATGTATCATTTGGAAGTATACTTTAAATTAATTAATTAAATTGTGATACAATTACAGATAAATTGTGGTATAATTTTTATTAAGGAAATATTAATGGAAATAATATATTTACATCATGGATTTAGACATAAAGGCAAAGTACTTACTCAAAATGATAAATTGCATCCACTAGGTGAAAAAGAAGCAAAGATAGTTAGCAAATTATTAAAGATTCACCAATTACAAAGCCACAGCATTAAAGCGATTTACACTTCACCATATTTGCGTTGTGTGGAAACTGCGAATATTATTAACAAGCATATTAAATTGCCTATAATTGAAGAAACAAATCTCAATGAAATAGCTAAAGACAAAACGCTTACACAACTTTATGCTAGAACAAAACTTTTCTTATCTTCAATACTCAAAAAATATGAAGATAATGATAGTGTTATTTGTGTGACAAGCGGATTAAATATTATACCCTTTATTTTTTTGCAATATAATATAATGCCACAAGATGATATGCCTATAATAGGAGTACCTAGTTGCTCCCCTATTGTTTTTAATATTACTAAAGAAAATTTAAGAAGGTTATTATGAACGACTTCCAAAATAATGAATTATCTATAGAAAACAAAATTACTAACGCTTTATTTTATTTTTTGAACAACAAAAAATATGGAGAAATTTACATAAAAGATATATGCGAAAAAGCAAATATCAATAGAAGTATTTTTTATAAATATTATCACAATATTAATGACCTATTTATTAAAACAGAACAAAAATTAGATAACGAACTTATAGAAATGTTAAATAAGAATCTTGGTCTTGATGACATAACCCAAGCGTTCAAATTTATATACAAGCACAAATCTTTTTATGAAGCATTTTATTTAATTAACTTTGATAGTTATCACGAAATAGGTTTGAATTTTCATTCTCAAAACAAATTAAATTACTCAAGTATACCTTATGAAAAAATTTTCTTTATTGGCGGTTTTAAAACTTTAGCAAAACAATGGGTTTTGTTTGGTTGCAAAGAAACTCCAGAAGAAATGGCTAAAATTATATACAAAAATCATAATATTTAATAAATCAAAAAGGAGCAAAATATGATACACTCACTCGCTGGCGGAGATATGCGTTTTAATAATTTATACGATATAATTAAAGTAGAAATACTTGAAGGAATGAATCAAGGAGATAAAAATTGGTTCTTAGGAAATGCTAGTCTTAACTTAAAAGATGGCGACATAGTTATAGTTCCATTAGGGAGAAATGAAACTTTTACTAAAGCAAAAGTATTAAGAGTAGATAAGAATGTCCCAGAACATAATTTCCCTATTCCTATAAAAAGAATGAAAGAAGTTATTAGAAAAGTTGATAATGAACTATAAATTATAGTAACATAATTTTTAACTAAATTAAAATGATAACAAAGTTTTCTCTTGTTATTAAAAAAAGATAACTCTATATGTTATCTTTTTTAAAATACTTGATAAATTTTAGTTGTAACTAATCCATCGTCATCAATAATTATCATACCAAATGTATTATTTTTAAGCATTCCTTTCCCTACGCTACCCGGATTTAATATGATAGTTCCATTTTCTAATTGTGTTTGAAATGATATGTGGGTATGACCAAAGACCGCTATGTCTGCCTTTAGTTCATCTGCCTTTTGAAATAATTTATTCATCCCCATTTTTACTCCATATTTATGACCGTGAGTCATAAATATTTTTTTACCACTAATTTCTATGAGCATATCATCATCAAAATTTATATCACCATCACCATTCCCTTTGACAATAAATAACTTGTTTTTTAATGGCTTAGCAAAATTTAAAATATCTGCTACATAATCCCCTAGAAATAACACATAATCGTATTCTATTTCACTTAATACTCGTTTAAGATTGCCCAAATTTTTATGGGAATCAGATAATACTAATATTCTCATACATAAACCTCATTCTTTACCAATAAATAATGTACAATATCATAATGGCAAAGAACAATATACTCAATAATATCATACCAGTTTTGAATGGTATTGATTTTTTATCTTTTGTTACAATGGATTTTGCAAAACACAAACATCCTAATGCAAAAGTTACTAAACATATTATAGCTTTCCAAAAATCTGGTAAACTTCTAATCAATTCATTGACTAAATTATTCCACACATCCAACATCAATGAGATATTCATCGCTTTCCTCCAATGAACATTATATATTATGTTTTATCATTTGTCAAGGTCTTTAATCTTTTAGCATACTTTCACTAGTCATTTCTTTAGGCTTTTCTATTCCCATTATTCCTAATATTGTTGGTGCAATATTAGACAAAGCATAATGCCCTTCTTTTAATTTTACATTTTTATCACACACTATAAATGGTACTGGATTTAATGTGTGTGCGGTAACTATTTGACCTTTTTCATTAATCATACATTCTGCATTACCATGGTCGGCTGTTATTAAAATGGTATAGTTTTGTCTATTGTCATACATTCTCTTCAACGCACTATCGACAGTTTTAACGGCAATTTTAGTAGCTTCTAAATTACCTGTATGCCCCACCATATCTCCATTAGCAAAATTTAAAACTATTAAATCAAATTTACCATCTTTCATCGCTTCTATCGCACTGTCTGCAATTTTGTTGGCTTGCATTTGTGGTTTTAAATCAAATGTAGCAATATTATCAGACGGATGCAAAATGCGTTCTTCGTTCTTATAAGGCTTTTCTTTTAAACCATTTAAAAAGTATGTAACATGAGCATATTTCGTAGTTTCGGCAATTTTTAAAACCTTATAATTAGCTTTAGTAACAACTTCTGTTAAATTATGCTTGATTATTTTTTGAGAAAATACACAAGTGACGCCTAAATTAGCTAAATCATCACTATAACTTGTCATAGTTACCAATTTATAGGTGTTTTCTATTTTAAATTTATCAAATTGAGAATCAACTAATGCAAAAGACAATTGTCTAGCCCTATCCGCACGGAAATTCGTAAAAATACAATAATCACCTTTTTTTAACCCATTATATGTATTTAAAACTAATGGTTTTATAAATTCGTCTGTTTCACCACTATTAATTTTTTCTTGAACGCTTTCTAAAATATTATCTGTTTTTTGTCCTTGTCCAAGCACTATTGCTTCATAGGCAAGTTTCGTTCGATCATAATGCTGTTCTCTATCCATTGCATAATAGCGACCTATTACAGTAACTATTTCACCTAATTTAATTTCTTTCAACGCATTTTGTAATTCTATAATATACTTATCAGCTATATTTGGAAGCGTATCTCTCCCATCTGTTATGGCGTGCAAATATAAGCGTTTTATTCCATTATCTTTTGCCATTTTAACTAAGGCTATTATGTGTGCTAAACTTCCGTGAACACCGCCGTCCGATACTATGCCAATTATATGTAAAGCTTTACGCTTAGATTTTACTTCACTAAACATATTCAACAGTACTTTATTTTTATAAAATGAACCGTTATTTATTGCTTGATTTATTGTCAATAGTTCTTGTAATGCTACTCGACCTGCACCTATATTTTGATGTCCTACTTCACTATTGCCTATTTGTCCTTGTGGCAAACCCACATCTTCTCCTGAAGCACCTAATAAGACATTAGGAAATTTTTTCAAGGCTTTATTTAAAAATTTGGGCTTTGCCAATCTAACTGCATTTCCTTTTTTTTGATTGCTGATACCTATTCCGTCCATAATAGCCAATAAGACTTTTTTATGTTCCATATTTACCCCAACTATGCTTTGATTAATTCATAAAATTCTTGAGCATTAAGACTTGCTCCGCCTACTAAAAATCCACTTAAACCACTTATTGATTTAAAACTGCCTACATTGGATGCTTTTACACTTCCGCCATAGAGAATTGGCATTTTTACTTTATAGTTTTCTTCCAAAAGGTTGTTTATAAATTTTACCATTTCTTCAATATCTTTAGGTTCTGCTGTCACACCAGTCCCAATAGCCCAAACTGGTTCATAGGCAATTACTATGTTTTGATAATTAGATACCCCATTAAGTGCGTGTTTAATTTGTGCTTCTATCACTTCTTTCTTATGTTCACGCTCTTCTAATTTTTCTCCAACACATAATACAATTTCGATATCATATTCCTTGGCAAGTTTGATTTTTGATGATATGTCTTCATCCGTTTCGCCAAATATATTGCGTCTTTCACTATGTCCAATAAGCACGGACTTCGCACCTAAATTCACCACTTGCTCAATACTAGTCTCACCAGTCAACGCTCCCCATTTGCTTGTAGCAATATTTTGTGCTCCTATATTGAAGTTTGTTGCATTGACTGAAGTTTGTATAAGTGCAGGCGAAACATAAAAGCAAACTTCATTACCTTTCACATCAAATTCATTAAAATCTTTGAAATATTCATTGATATTTTCAACGGTTTTATTCATTTTAAAATTTGCGTAATACTTCATAAATTATTCTTTATCCTTTAAATTTACAATACCTGGCAATTCTTCCCCTTCAAGCATAGCAAGTGATGCACCACCACCTGTTGAAACGAAATAGAACTGATTTTCTAACCCAAAACTTCTAACAGCTGCAGCACTATCTCCACCACCTACTACCATTTGATTAGGGTTGCCTGCCATTGCCTTAGCAACTGCACGCGTTCCCTTAGAGAAGCGCTTATATTCATATACCCCCATTGGTCCATTCCAATAACATGTTTTTGCTTGACTTATAATTTTGCTATATAGTTTTATAGTCTTAGGACCTATGTCCATCCCTATTCCATCTTCTGGGAAATGCTCAGATGAACATACATCATAATCTGCCAAGAATGAAAATTCTTTTGCTGCCAAATGGTCTATAGGCAAGCACATTTTGACATTTTTATTTTCCGCTTTTTCTAATAGTAATTTAGCATATTCTATTTTTGATTCATCCACCTTACTAGCTCCTACATTATAGCCTTGTGCTTTTAAAAATGTATAAGCCATTGCTCCGCCTATCAATAGACAATCAACTTTGTCTATAAGATTAGATATAAGTTTTATTTTATCGCTAACTTTTGCACCACCCAAAGCTACTACAAATGGTCTTGGTGGATTTTCAAGTAAATTTGAGAACACTTCTACTTCTTTTGCCATCAATAATCCACAATATGAAGGAATATATTTAGTTATAGCCGCAATAGAAGCATGTGCTCTGTGTGCTGTTCCAAAAGCATCATTACAGTAAATATCTGCCAAATCCGCTAATTTTTTAGCAAATGCTTCATCATTTTCTTCTTCTTCTTTGAAAAATCTTATATTCTCTAGCACCATCACATCACCATTTTTCATAGTGCGCAACATCTTTTGCATATGTTCAGAAAAAAGTTCTTTTTCAAATAAAATTGGCATATCTAAGACTTCTTTTAGTTTTTCAACTACAGGCTCTAAAGTAAACTCTGGGTCAACTTTGCCCTTTGGACGCCCTAAATGAGAAACAATTATTACTTTCGCCCCTTTTTCTATAAGAAATTTAATTGTAGGTAATGCTTCCAATATTTTTTTATCGTCAGATATTATCCCATTTTTGTTGATAGGTACATTAAAATCTTCTCTCAAAAGAACCCTTGTTCCTTCTAAATATTTATAATCAGTTATGCTTGCTTTATTCATAATTACTCTCCTTTTTAGCAAATCTTCACTATTTGATTATTGATATAATTGACTATGTTTTCTAATGCTTGTATGATTGTGAAAACTTCGTCAAACTTTTGTAATTTAAGTTTTTTGTCTTTTACAGTTTTTGCTTGACTTTCAAGGCGTTTATACAACAATTTCCGCGTACGAATCTTCAAAAATGCTAATTCCTTATCATAAGAAAATTCGTCTTCTATTTCTATGTCTATATTATCAAGAAGTTCTTTTTCCTTTATTTCAAAAATCACTTCATACGCCTTGCTTATTTTTTGAATTAGGTCAAAATGTTCTTTTATACAATCTTTTTCCGTTTCAGTCAAGTCATACAATGTTACTGCTCTATTAATAATATTTAAACACAATTCGGCTATATGTTCTGACTCACCTAATGCACTGCTGTAATACTGCAACATTGGCATATAATTTGAATCATCACTTACTTTTAGAATATTACTTTTAGTTTGTGCAATGTTGGTATAAAATACATTAATTCTGTTGACTAAATTTTGTTTTTTCCGTTTCGACGGTTCTTTTAAGTATGCTTCTACTTTATCTATAATCTCTCGTTGTTCTAATGCTAATTCTTGCATCCCTTTTAAAATTTGATGGCTTGCTATAGGCAAATTACCAGTTAAATTAGATTCAAGTATGAATATTTTTTGCCTTTCACTTCCGTTTTTGTCAGGCAATATCTTGTATAACAATTTACTAATTGGTTTAACCAAAAATAATTGCAAAATTGCATTCAATATATTCATCACTGCTAGTATTAAGACTATTACTACCGATTCATTGGAAATCCAACTTGACACCCATTCGACTAGTGGAGTGAATGTCACGACTAAAACCATTATAATAGTAGTCCCCACAGACATATACACATTAAATATTGTTGCACGCTTTGCTGTAATATTAGATTTTAAACATGCTAATACTGATGCAAATGTAGTCCCAGTGTTAGCTCCAGCTATCAAATACATTGCTGACATCATAGTCATAGTACTATCACTTAATGACATCAATGAAACAATTAATGCAGTAGTACCCAAACAGTGCAACCCCATACCGCATATAATACCTATTAAAATTAACAAAAATGGATTAGTAAGCGACGCTATAAACGCTGACACATTAGGATCATTTGTAACTGCTTCCATTCCAATGCTGGTCATCTTGAGCCCACAGAAAAGCAATCCAAAACTCGTGATAGTTTTACCAATTTTTATAACTTGGGGATTTTTGGAAAATGTAAACATCAATGCCCCTATAAGAGCAAATAATCCAAATATTTCAACAATGTTAAATGATTCAAAACATAATAAGAAAAGAACTAATGACGAACCAACCTGTGCTCCTAGAAATATTGGAAGTGCCTGTAAAAGCGTAAGCGCACCAATATTGATTAACCCTATATACATAATGGTAGATACAGATGAACTCTGTACCATAATAGTACTTCCTAATCCAGATAAAAAACCAACAAAACGATTTTTTGATAATTTACTGATATTCCGTCTTATTGCTTTTCCTGCTACACTTTCAAGACCTTGCCCCACCCCCTGTATTCCATATAATAATACTCCTAGCCCTGAAAGCAAAAAAAACAATCCGTATATTGCTTCCATAGATTAATCCCTTTAAAGTAAAGTATATATTTTTTTTTTTTTTTTAACAAGCAAATACACCTTATTTTTATCAAAAATTACATAAAAATACAAATTTTTACTGCTTAATTGCAAATTTTATATTACATTATATTTCAATCATAGAAATAAGCCTACTTTTTAGATTTGACAAATTATATAAAAAATGATAACATTTATATATGTTAAATTTTAAGTCAAACATTATATTAGCCCCTTTAGCTGGTTTTACAGATTGTGCGTTTAGACGCCTTTGTACAGATTGTGGTGCGGGATTAACTGTTACGGAAATGGTAAGTGCAAAAGGTTTACACTATCAAAACGCTAATACAAAAATTTTACTAAAGACGGCGGGCGAAAGTCCAGTAAGTGCACAAATATTTGGTAATGACCCACACATTATGGCAGAAGCCTGCCAAAGTGAAGCACTTAGCAAATTTGATTGTATTGACATAAATATGGGTTGTCCTGTGCCTAAAATCGTAAAAAATTTTGAAGGAAGTGCCCTATTAAATGACATCAATCTTGCAGAAAAAGTTATTAGCACTTGTGTAAAAAGCACTACAAAACCTATTTCAGTAAAATTTCGTTTAGGTTTTAAATTAGATGAAGATATATGTATAGATTTTGCTAAAATGTGTGAAAATGCTGGCGCATCTTTTATCACAATACACGGACGAACTAGAGAACAATACTATAGCGGACAAGCAAAGTTTGATAACATATTTAAGGCGGCGGATAGTATAAAAATCCCTGTTTTTGCAAATGGCGACATTGCAAGTATTGATGATTATAACTTTATTATGAATAACAGCAATGTATATGGTGTAGCCATAGGTAGAGGAGCATTAGGTAACCCCGCTATTTTTAATGAACTACTAGGAAACCCATATCTTGATAAGGCATCGCTTATTTTAAAACACTATGAATACTTAAAGGCAAACTTTGATGAGCATTATATATCAACTAACTTAAAAAAGCATCTTTGTTATTATATAGATGGTATAGATAATGCAAAATACATCCGCAATCAAATATTTACTTCAAAAGACATTGATAGTGCTATAAATATAGCCATTAAGGCTATAAAAGAAAATACCAAATAAAGCGTATTATATAAATCGCAATACGCTATATATTGTACTATATAATTTAACTTAAACAAAAATAAGCAGGTTTAAAAACCTGCTTTTTATAATTATTGAATGTCTGCCTTGAATTTCTTCCCTGCTTTAAATGAAGGTGCTTTGCAAGCAGCAATTTCGATTGATTCACCAGTCTTAGGATTAATGCCCTGTCTAGCTTCTCTAGCACGAACTTCCCATTTACCTATACCAGTGATTGTGACATCTTCGCCATTTTTTAATGTCTCTGTCAATACTTCATAGCAAGCATCCATGATTTCGCTACAATCTTTTTTGCTAATTCCAGTCTTATCTGAAACTGCATCAATGAACTCTTGTTTATTCATAAATTTTAATCTCCTTGTTTAAATTTACAAGTTGATTATATCATAAAATGCTAGATAAAGTCTAGCATTTTTAAGCATATTTAAAAATAAATTTACATATTACGCAACTTCATTTTTTAGTTTTTCACCACATTTAAACACGGGCACTCTTTTAGCTTTATGCTTATCAAATCTTTTTTCTATGGGATTATAAACTAGGCGAGCTTTTCTCTCTACAACTTTAAAACTACCAAAATTCATAAGACTAACTGTATCCCCTCTTTTCAATGCTTCTATAATAATTTGTTGAAATTCGTCAATAGCATTTTTACTTTCCTTGAGTGATAATTTTGTTTTCTTTGATAATTCTTCTACTAATGTTTTTTTATTCATAATGTCCTCCTAGAATAATCTTTGACATTTTAATTTTTTATTAAACAATAATTTTAAAATCAATTTGATTTTTTAAATTTCAACAAATATTTACCCAATGTATGCCAATCATATTTTTCTCCGTATGACATAATGGCATAAACTAAGCAATATATTACACCACCACATATAAGCATTGTAGGGACTAATACTACCCCATGTTTTAAAATAAACTTTATTGTTTGCATAGCCGTTAACATCATTATGCTTGCAAGTATTGGCAAAAAAATGTCATATTTAACTGATAAAGTTATTTTAAATTTTTTATTTAGCATCGTTACATTCAATAATGCACATAATCCATAACAAACAACTGAAGAGATTATAGCCCCATATATATTTAAATTAGGCATTAATACTAAAGTAATTGTTAAAAGCACTTTAACAAGACAACACAAAAGCATATTAAGCATAGGAATTTTAGATAAATTAATAGATTGTAAAATAGTTGTAGATATTTGAACTAAGGCTATAAATATAATGCTTATACTACCTATCCTTAATAGAATTGATGCCACATCAAATTCATTTATTTCTCCTATTTTCAGTCCATTTTTAAATAAAAATGTAATAATATCGTTTGGGAAAAAACAAAAGACAAAAAAACAAGGTATTACAATTAACAAAACTAATTGAAATGCAAAACTTGTTTTTTGTTTTACTTCTACATAATTTTGATTTTTATATAATTTGGATACTATAGGAATGACCATTGTAGCAATAGATAAGGAAAGCACAACAGGTAAATTTATAAGAGAATTGACCACTCCTGTCAAAATACCATATAGGTTTGTTGCTTGTGATGTGGTAAAGTTAATGCTCTTTAATAAATTTACTATCAAGAAACTATCAATCAAAATTGTTAATGGCATTATCATACTGCTAAAAGTGATAGGTAAAGCCGTTTTTAAAATACCTTTGATTGTTATTTCTTTAGAACTAATTTTAGATTTATAGACCGAATATTTTTTATTGTAAAATATGTATTCAATAACTATAACACACAAAGCAACAAATTCACTTACAGTCACACCTAAAACTGCTCCAAGTGCCCCATACATTACCCCCTTAGGAATTAACATTTGTGCAAATAATAAACCCATTATTAATTTAAATACTTGTTCCACTATCATAGAAATAGAAGTTGGCATAATATTTTGTTTGCCTTGAAAAAAACCACGAAATACAGAAAGTATACCAACAAAAATTATAGATGGTGCTATCCCTAGATATACTATAGCTACTTGATTATTGCCCTGCAAGTTAGCAATAAATTTTGAAAAAACCATTAGTAAAACAGCAAAAATAATTGAAAGACCAGTAAAAAATAATAAGGAAAGTTTAATTACTCTTTTTGAATCCCGCTCGTCTCCCGTTGCAATTATTTTCGCTATTGCATTAGGAACACCTGTTGAACAGAAAACTAGTATAGTAGAATATAAAGGGAAAATTAATTGATATAATCCAAGACCCTCTGCTCCCAATATATTTGTTAAAGGTATTCGATATATAGCCCCTATTATTTTTGATAAAAAACTTGCAATTGTTAATACTACAGTGCCTAATATAAAACTTTGTTTTTTCATACTGATATGTTGTGCAAATTTTGTCGAATTTAATCAAATTATGTAATATTTTTTTAAAGATTGGTGGTATATTTTTTTAAAAAACACAAATATTAGGTTAAGTACTAAGGAGAACATAATGAAAAAATCAGGAATTATACGCAGATTAGATGAATTAGGACGCATTGTTATACCTAAAGAAATTAGAAAAACATTACATATTAAAGAAGGTACTCCACTAGATATTAATGTAGAAGACGACCAAACAATTATTTTAAGAAAATTCTCACCTATTATGGAACTAGGAAGTATTGCTCAAGTGAGTGCTGATGTATTGTATGATGAAATTGGACAACCTACATTTATTACTGATTTAGATAAGCTTGTAGCTTGTAGTGGAACTAAAAAAGTAGAACATAATTTAAAAGAAGGTATTATGAAAAAATTTAGTAAGCGAACTATATCTATTTTAGATAACTATAATGATACATTATTTGTAGACGAAAATACTCCACATAGCAATATTATAATTGTTCCTATAATAGTTGAAGGTGATATTCTAGGTAGCATAATCGTTGATTATAAAGAATGCAATGATATACTTATATCGAATTTAAAGTTGGCATCTAATTTTATATCAAAATTGGTATACTAAAAAAAAGAATACACTACATATTGTGTATTCTATCAATATAATACATTTTATATTGTATTGTCAAAATATATAATTATACTATACCTTCGACAAATTCTTCTGCATTGAATGGTACTAGGTCATCCATACTTTCGCCCACTCCAACAAATTTAACAGGAATTTCAAATTCATTACAAATGCTAACTACGATTCCCCCCTTTGCAGAACCATCAAGTTTAGTCAATATAATTCCATCTAAGTCTACTGCTTGATTAAATTCTCTCACTTGATTCACTGCATTTTGTCCAGTCGTTGCATCAATCACAATTAAGCGTTCAAATTGAGCTTCATCCCAATTTTTCATCGCTACCCTATTCACTTTAGACAATTCTTCCATTAAGTTAACTTTATTATGTAAGCGTCCAGCTGTATCAACTAGTACCACATCAAAACCTTTTGATTTAGCAAAACTAATTCCGTCGAATACGACACTTGCTGAATCTGCACCTTCAGCTTGTTTTATTATTTTAACATCAACGCGTTTCGCCCACTCAGTAAGTTGGTCACTTGCAGCAGCCCTAAAAGTATCTCCTGCAACTACTACAACTTTTTTACCTAAGTTCTTATAATAATTCGCAAGTTTACCTATAGTAGTAGTTTTACCTACGCCATTAACACCTACTATTATGCTAACTTTAGGGAATGTCTCTTCTTCACTCTCAATGTCAACCATTTCACCTATTACTTCACGCAAAACTACTTTGACATCTTCGGCTGTTTTTAGTTTATCTTTTTTAATACGCAAACGCATTTCTTCTATAATATCACTTGAAGTTTCTACACCTAAATCGGAAGAAATTAAAATGTCTTCTAAATCTTCAAAAAATTCATCATTCAATTCACCCTTACCAAACACTTGTTCAATTTTGTTAGAAATTGAATCTTTAGTTTTCTTAAGGGCATTTTTAATTTTTTTGAAAAACCCTACCTTTTCTTTTGGTTGATTTTCTTCAATGGATATAGAGTTTACTTCTTGCTCGTTTTCAGTTTTGTGTGGAACAGCATCCGAAACTTCATCTGCTTGTAAATCGATTTCTTCGCTTCCAATGTTATCTTCTACACTAGGTGCAATATTGACGCTTTCTATAAGTTCTTCATTATCTTGTTGAAGTTCAATATTATCATTAACTACATTATCATTTACATTATCGGCATTTGAATTCTTTTGCAATTTCTTTTGCAGTTTCTCTTGTCTTAATTGCTCTTTCTTCTCTAGTTTCTCTTTCTTCATTTGCTCTTTAAGAGCTTTTTTTTCTTCTCTACTGATTTTCATCAATAATCTCCTTTTAAGCCTGTGCTGGTTCTGCTACTGAAAGTGCTTCTGACAATTTAACTGATACTATTTTTGAAACGCCCTTTTCTTCCATAGTAACACCATATAATGAATCTGCCAATTCCATTGTTGGCTTTCTGTGGGTAATAACTATAAATTGCGTTTCCTTTGAAAACCTATGAAGGTATTTCGCAAATCTTTCTACATTTGCATCGTCCAATGCCGCTTCAATTTCGTCAAGCAAACAGAAAGGCATAGGTCGCAACTTAAGAATAGCAAATAATATAGCTATAGCTGTTAATGCTTGTTCTCCACCGCTAAGCAAAGTCAAATTTGTAACTTTCTTGCCAGGTGGCTCAGCAATTATATCTACGCCAGCCTCCAATGAATCTTCTGATTCAGTAAGCATTAGTCTAGCATTACCACCCCCAAACAATTCCCTAAATGTCTTAGTAAAGTTTTCATTGATTTTATTAAATGCGTCATCAAATTTTTGAGTCATTTCAGTGGACAATTCTTTAATTATTTGCAATAAGTCTTCTTCTGCTTTCTTATCATCATCCATTTCTTTTGTCATTTCTTCATAGCGAGCTGACAAATCTTTGATGTCTTCTATAGCTGACATATTGACATAACCAAGTTTTGAAATTTCTTTCTTTATTTCAATAATGCGTGGCATACTTTCATCTAAATTAAATTCTTCATTCTTATACATTTGACAAGAATCAAAATCTAATTCATATTCTTCTTGTATTCTTGTAGCCATACTATTGAGGTCATCATCAATTTTTTGCAAATTCATTTCTTCGTGTATTTTACGCTCTTGTACCTTTGTATAGTCACCATTAATCATCACTCTTTCTTGTTCAATCAATTTTAATGTGACTTGATGGTCTTGTTTAACATTATCAAGTTCCACCAATTTTGCTTTAGCTTTGTCTAATTCGTCTTGTAATTTAAAGTAATCTGATGAGCTTGTGTCGTCTGTTTTTACATTTTTCTCTTTATCTATTTCACTTTGTGCTTTAGCAAGGTCTACAGTCAAAACTGAAATTCTTTCATCAAGTGCTGTAATATCGTCATTTAACACCTTAACATCTTCTTTATATGACTCTATTTCACTTTCTATTGTGGCAATTTGCACTTTTAAATTAGTATTGTCAATATTATATTGTTCTTTCTTTGACTTCAACAAATCGTATTGTGTTTGTCTTTTATTAATGCTTTCGTTGGCGTTTATTTTACTATTTTTAATAGTATTTTCTAATTCGTCAACGCTATTGATTTCATCTTCTATTGATTTAGCACGAGCATTTGCTTCGCTTATTTCACGGCGTAATGTTTCTACATCTTTTTGTGTCTCATCAAATTGCAAACTTGCTTTTTGACTTGCTTCCCTGTTAGTCGCTAAATCAATTTGACTTGTAACTAATTGAGATTCTATTTTATTTATTTTCTCATTCAAAGTAGCAATAGTTTTAATTAATTCTTCATTCTCTTTAGCTAAATCCTTTAGTCTACTTTGCTTTTTATCAATCTCATTCTTTAGAGTTTCAATTTCTTTTTCTCTGCCTAAAATGTTGTTTATTTCTGCTTTTTTACTACCACCTGTAATAGAACCTTGTGGATTCACTATGTCCCCTTCAAGTGATACTATACGGAAAGTAAAACGAGAAGATTTTGCTAATTCTACTGCGGTATCAAGTGTATCTACTATTACTGTACTACCAAGTAAACTTTTAAAAACATTGTCAAGTTTTTTATCATATTCAATCAAATCACACGCTATGCCAAATACCCCTGCACTATTTAACATTTTGCGTGACTCAGCATCAAGATTTCTTGGTTTCATTGATGTTATAGGTAAAAATGTAGCACGGCCATATCTATTTTCTTTTAGGTATGCCACCAATTTTTTTGCATCTGTTTCATCACTCGTTACTATGTTTTGTACAGCATTGCCCAAACTTGTTTCAATAGCTACTTGAAATTTCTCTGGCACTTTAATCAAATTAGCAACAACACCTACTATTTTGTCTTTTACAGCCTTATTAGCTTCAGCATCTTTCATCAATTTTTTGACGCTATAGGCAAAACCATCATAATCAGTTTGCATTTCACTTAGCAATTTATGTCTACTAACAAAACTTGCTAAAGAGGTTTGTATTTCTTGATAATCTTCTACAATTTGTTCTTTTCTATTAGTACTATCACTAAGTTGACGCTTTAATACTTCTAAATTTAAAGTCATTTCATTTACTTGATTATTTAATTTTGTAGTCAATTCATCAGCTTCAAGTTTTGCTCTCTTTGCTTGCTCATTTTTCTCAATAAGATTTGTTAAACGAGTTTGTTTTTCTGCACTTGTGCTTGTTAATGCTTCAAATTCAGCTTTCAAACGGGATAAATTAGCCTTAATATCACTCAATTTGTCCATTGATTCAAGCAAATTGCGTTGATTTCTATCTACTTCGTCCTCATTCTCCGTGAGTTCGTCTACTACCTTCAAATACTCATCACTTAATCTATCTGCTTGCAATTGCAATTCTTTTAGTTTCTGTTCATTATTAGACAATTTTGCCTGTTTATCTTCAAGGTTTTTAAGAGTTTCTACTTTTTCACTTTGTGTATGAATAAGTTCTTCTTCCTTAGTTTTCATTTGCTGAGTCAAAAAGTGCATTCTTTCTTGAATAAGTTTGGTTTCCCCTGCTTGTTTCTCTATGTTGACAGACAATTCTACAACCTTATCGTGAATTTTGGCTATGTCATTATCTATCTTCTGTATTTCTTCCATAGAATTATCATATTTAGAGTTGCAACTCTGTAACTGTTGTTCTTTCAAACTCAGTTCTTCTTGAATCGCTTGAATTTTATCTCTAACTTCTTGCCTACGAGCATTAGCAGTTTCACATTGCACTAAATATGCATTAACTTCTAAAACGCGTAATTCATCTTTTAAAGCAAGGCATTTTCGAGCATCTTCAGCTTGTTTTCTCATTGGCCCTAATTGTCTTTCCAATTCCCCTGCTATGTCGGAAAGTCTAGTCAAATGATCATGCACACGCTCAAGTTTTCTTTCCGCTTCAATCTTTCTAGCCTTAAACTTGGCTATGCCTGCGGCTTCTTCAAATATGGAACGGCGGTTCTCTGGTTTTGAATTAACTATTTCTGCTACTTTACCTTGTCCAATAATTGAATAGCCATCACGCCCTACACCTGAATCGTGTAATAGATTTACTACATCCTTAAGTCTACACGGTGTTCTATTGATAGCATATTCACTCTCGCCACTTCTATACAATTTACGCGTGATAATTATTTCGTCATAATCCATATTTAAAGTATGGTCAGAATTATCAAAAACCAAAGATACTTCACAATATGAAAGTGATTTTCTATTCGCTGTTCCCTTAAAAATGACATCTTGCATACTGCTTCCACGCAAGGTTTTACTTGATTGCTCACCTAAAACCCAACGCACAGAATCTGCGACATTACTTTTTCCGCAACCATTTGGTCCTACTATAGCCGTTATACCTGAGTCAAAATCTATTTCAATGCGGTCTGCAAATGATTTAAATCCTGCCATTTCAATTCTTTTAAAATTCATAATTACACCTTACTTTGCATTATTTTTAGTGCTTGTTCTGCACACAATTGTTCAGCTGAGCGTTTAGACTGTGCTTGAGATTTTGCAATTTCTTCCCCTTGGATACATAAAGCAACTTCAAAAGTTGGATTGTGTGCTGGGCCTTGTTGTGATAGCGTCTTATACTTAAAATCCACTATTCCCTTAGATTGTAAATATTCTTGCAAGCGAGTTTTTGCATCAACGGGTCTTTTTAAATCTTTTGCCAATGCTTGCGGGCTTAAATCAATAAAATTATAAACAAAATTTTTCGCATTTTCAAGTCCACCATCTAAGTATATTGCACCTAAAATACTTTCAAATAAGTCCGCCTTTACATTTATTGGAAAGCCCATTTTTACTACTTGAGTATTGACGCCATAATATTTATTTAGCCCCATTTTGTCAATAATTTCAGCTAAACTTTGTGCAGACACTAAAGTTGACCTTATATGAGATAAGTCCCCTTCATCATTGTATATATTTAAGTACAATTGCTCTGAAACAATAAAGCTTAATATACTATCGCCGAAAAATTCTAATCGTTCATTACTTTCATAACCATACAAATTTGCTGTAGAAGAATGTGTAAACGCCTTATCAAGCAATTCTAAGTCATTGAATTTATACTTCAAGATATTTTGTATAGCTTCAGCATTGCTTTTTGTTAAAATATTCATTATTCACCATTATTAATTTGAATTAAATTATCACATATTTCACGCGTTTCATCTATTTGTTTTTCAATCTTTTCATATAATTTATCGTTATTGATTTGAATTACTTGCTCAATGCTTGCTAAAATACTTGGCGCAAAACTTGAACCATGTGATTTGATTAACACTTTCTTAGCACCTAAGAATGGAGAACCACCCCATTTTTCATAGTCCATTAAATTTTTTACCGCTTTAAAAGATTTTCCCATAAATAAAGCACCTAACATACTCATTTTGCGGGCTTTAATCTCACTCTTTAAAATGCTTAAAAGTACTTTAATCGCTCCCTCAGAAGATTTAAGTAGCACATTACCAGCAAAGCCATCACTTACTACTACATCATAATCACCTGATAAGAAATCTCTTGCTTCCATATTCCCAACAAAATTGATAGGCAACTGCTTCAAAAGTGGAAAAACTTGATGGCATAATTCATTACCTTTTTTATCTTCCACTCCAACATTAAGCAAAGCGACACGCGGATTCTCTATATTAAACATATATTTCATATACGCTGAACCCATAATAGCAAAGTGACACAAATTAATAGGTTTACAGTCCATATTAGCGCCACAATCTATCAATAACACACGCCCTTTATTTTTTGTAGGCAATAGCGGTGCTAATGCAGGTCTTGAAACGCCTTTCATTCTGCCTATTTTCATAAAAGCACCTGTTAAGACTGCCCCTGTACTGCCTGCTGATACCAAGCCACATACATCGTCACGCTCTTTCAATATATTTAGTGCTACAACCAAAGAGGAATCCTTTTTTTGTCTAATTGCTTCTGTTGGAGATTCGTCATTTATAACTATTTCAGTAGTGTGAACAATTTCCACTCTAGATAAATCTTGTTTATTCTCCTCAAAAAGTTTAGTCAATATATCTTTATCCCCCGTAATGACTATCTCTAAGTCATCATATTTTTGCAACGCCAAACAAACACCCTTTACAATCTCTTGAGGTGAATTATCTCCCCCAAATCCATCTATCACAACTTTCATATTTTTCTCCTTAATCAATATTAATATTATACTATATATTTTGTATTTTTCAAAACAAATCAATACAAAAAATGTGCTGATTTTCAGCACAAATTATCTATGTTTTAAATTATTGTACAGTATTATCAAAGTCTTTAAAGTAATTGCATCATCAAAATCACGGATATTGAGCCCTATTGCTTTATGTATTTTCTCTATTCTATAAACAAGCGTATTTCTATGCATAAAAATTTTTTCACTAGTTATAGCTATATTCAAATTGTTGTCAAAAAATGCCTCAGCAGTCGCTATTAATTCTCTATCTTCCATAATTGCCATTACATTCTTTGCACTTAACATGGAATATAAACAATCTGGACATTCGCATCCCATTGTATCCATCATTATATTTAATACGCATGAATTATCTTTTAGTTGATTCTTATATGTAGTTATTTCATTAGGTGTCATAATTTTGCCTCTAATTTACTTATCTTTAGTTTGTTATTCTCTATATTATCTATAGCACCCAACTTAAGATATACAATTTTTTCGCATAAATTTTTAGCCTCATTAATATCCCCTGTCGCATAAAAAGTAGTTGTATCTTTTTTCATAAATGATTGCAATATTTCTCTTATTGTTTGGTGCTCATTGTCGTTTAACCCATTGAGTATATCATCCACAAGCAATAAATCTATTTTAGGTCTTACCGATATCATAGCAAATTGCAAAAGCCTTTGTTGATAAAGACTAATCTTTTTGACCTTAATGTCTTTAACTGTAGTTAAAGCAAAATCTTCTAAAGCTTTATCTATAATCTTATTTCTGTCTTCTTTATTAACTTTTCTTATTTTAAGCACATATTCTAAATTTTTTCTAACACTTGCATTAAGCAATATTGGTTTATACGCTAAATATGCTACAGACAAATCTTTAGAATAATCAATGCTTTCTAGTGGAACATCGTTATAATAAATATCCCCAGATGTAATTTTTTCTAATTTAGCTAGCAAACGCAAAAAACTTGTTTTACCAGCATCTTGTTCACCAACTATGGCAACTTTTTCGCCATTGCTCACTTTAAGGTTCAAGTTGTACAATGCATAAAATTCTTTTATATAGCCTAATTTAACATTACAAAATTCTATCATTCAACAGTCCCTCGTCATCTTATATTTAATATGATACAATATTTATTTTGATTTTACAAGTGTTTCCACACAATTTTTAAATAAATTAAACAAAAAAAGCTATGTCAGTTTTTGGATACTATGCTTAGGTCAAATAAAAATATAATCACCAAAATAATTTGCTAAATTAAAAAATTTATGTTATACTTGTAATATTAAGGAGTATACAATTATGGATTTATTTCAAAAGTGCTATGATTATGATGTAGCAAATAATGCTAGAAAAAAAGGCATCTACCCCTACTTTCACGAACTCAATAGCGGACAAGACATTGTCGTGCAAATGGAAAATCACCGCACAATTATGCTGGGTTCTAATAACTATTTAGGGCTAACATCTCACCCCGCAGTTGTTGAAGCAGGTATAAAAGCCTTAGAAAAATATGGCTCTGGATGTTCTGGTTCACGCTTTTTGAATGGAACATTAGACATACATAAAGAACTCGAAAAGGAAATTGCTGATTTTTTACATAAAGAAGATGCAATAACATTCTCAACAGGTTTTCAAACTAATCTTGGCATAATTTCCGCCATAGCTGGAAGAAATGATGTCATTATAGGTGATAAAGAAAACCACGCTTCTATTTACGATGCATGCAGGTTGAGTTTTGCAAAACTTTATCGCTATGAACATAACGATATGGCTGACTTAGAGAGACAACTCAGCAGTATAGATGATTCTAAAGGCAAACTTATTGTCACAGATGGCGTATTTAGTATGGGCGGGGATATTTGTAATTTGCCTGAGATTGTTCGCTTAGCAAAAAAATACAATGCTAGAGTTATGATTGATGATGCTCATGGACTTGGTGTATTTGGCGAAAGAGGTGCAGGAACTGCCGAATATTATGGTCTTGAAGATGAAGTAGACATCATTATGGAAACTTTTAGTAAGTCGCTCGCAAGTTTAGGCGGTTGTATGGCTGGGAAGAAAGAAGTCGTCGACTATGTTAGACACACTTCTCGCCCTTTCATATTCTCAGCATCAATGCCACCAGCAAATGTAGCGTGTGCTAGAATGGCACTTAAGTTATTAAAAGAAAATCCACAAATGGTCAAAAATTTAAAAGAAATAGCCGACTATGTGAGAAAAGGAATGAAAGAAAGAAATATTGATATAAGAGATTCTGTCGCACCTATTATACCAATTAATACTTATGAAGACGAATTTACTTTCATTGCTTGCAAAAAATTATTTGAAAACGGCGTGTATGTAAATCCAGTTATTAGCCCTGCAGTCCCTGTAGGTGATGCCATCATACGCACAAGTTATACTGCAACTCACACGAAAGAACTTATGGATGAAGCAATGGACATTATTGCAGACACATTTAATGAACTAAAAAAATAATAATACTAAATATGGTGTATTCTAAGTCGTAGAATACACCATATTTTCTTTTAGATATATGAAAATTTTTTTTGCCTATTCATTTATAACTTTGTAGTTAAATGAGTTATTAGAGAATATAATGCGTTTTCATCAGTTTGTAATCCTGCCTTTATTTTATAATCAACCGCTAAAATTTCACTTAGCGAATTCATTAATTCATTCTTCTTTAAAACTCCGCTTTCTTTTATCATCATTTTGTATGGATATTCACTAAGTTTAAAATTACTCATACACAATTCTTTGTCATTTTGTGTAGCTTGCAAATAGAAGTACCTACGCATAAAATTACCTAAAGCACCTATTACATATTGCGTACTTCCCTTCTCTTGCATTATATATTCAAACAGCTTCATTGAAGTTTCATAATCACGCTGACATATAGCATTGGCCAATTTATATGTTTCATAATCCATAGTTTTAGCAACATTGATATCGACATCTTCAGGCTTTATGACATCCCCTTCACAATATGAAGCAAGTTTATTTATTTCATTGTCAATGCGTGCTAAATCATAAGCACAATATTCAATCAATTTATTCAAAGCATTAGCAGTAATTTGCTTCCCTACAGCTTTACACATTGCAGGAACTAATGATGTTAGCGTTTTTAAATCTAAATAATTACAATCAATTAAGGTAGCATTATTCTCACATTTTTTAAAAAAATCATTTTTTTCGTCTGCACATAAGACAAACACTGTAGTTTTAACAGGTGCTTTAATGTAGTCCAAAATCATTTTTTTGTCACTTTCAAGCAATTTACTAAAACAATCTCGCATTAATATAAATCTATAATCACTCATAAAAGGTAAAGTCTGCGCTTCCTCAATCATTTGTTGAACATTTAAATTCTCATCATTATAAATAGACTCATTCATTTCTACAAAGTTAGTCACGGCAAATTGCTTCAATAAATTTATACTTTTGTCTTGTAAAAACCTATCTTCCCCATAAATAATATAGACATTGTTTATTTGCTTTTTTAACGACTGTTTTAATTCAACAAACTTCATTTTTCACCTTTTCATTATTATAGCATAGTAATTTTTATTATTCAAGTAACTATTAACTTATTGTAGTGTAATTCCCAAAATATTCATAATCTTTATTATCATAGCAATAGATAAAGGTATCTTGTGATAAAACACTCTTAACATAATAAGATTGATTTAAATTTATATTAGGTATAAAAGCATAATCTTTTTCCTTTAAATCAAAAATTACAACAATTAATTCATCCTGATAATAAATTGGATAAACAGTTCCACCATTTATTTCTATAACATCAGTAGCAGGAATTTCCAATATATTTATATCTTTCATTGTATTAAATGCTGGACTTAGATCATCGCTTACATAAATTTGATTTACTTTACATACTTCATTTATGGCTTCTACATTTGTACGCTGTTTGTAACCATCAACACTATTATTGAATAATAAAATGCCATCTAACTCATATATTCTAGAACTTTGCAGAGTTTCAACTACGCTATTAGTATCATAGGTGCTCCCTACTCCAACTAAATACTTTCCGTCATCTGCCGTTGTCAAAATTATTGCACTGCTATATGTATTTAATACTTTGGCATTATCGTGTGTAAACTTTCTTGGCAACAAGTCTACAATGAAGAATGTAATCATAGAAATTATTAAAACAACACTAATTGGTATTTTAATTTTATTTTGTACAAATATGAAACTAGACATAAATATAATACCAATGTAATACAGTATTGAAAATGCGCCAAGCCCAAACACATACAAATTTGCAAATGGTAAATCTACAAATATTGTAGGAAACCAGTTAACAAAACTCATAACTATTGCTGGCACTACAAGTAGAAATGACATAAACGGCAATATGTAAGTAATCACAACCGTTGCAAACAACAAAACATATGCTAAAGAAAATATAGGAACTATAACAATATTTGCAGGAATAGAATACAAAGAGAAACTATTGAAATAAGAAGCCATTATTGGATATATACCAATTTGAGCGGATACGGTGACAGCAATAGATGAGGAAAGAAAGTTAGGCAATTTACATTTATTGTGTAGGAAGTTTGTCATACCACCACAAAAGAAAACAATACCTATCACACTAGCAAAACTCAATAGAAAACCAACATCAAATATAGACAATGGCCAAATCAAACAAATAATTATACAAGCTAGACCCAGCGAAGATAGTATATCACCTTGTTTACCTAAGAATCTAGCCAATAATACAACCAATGCCATAATTGTAGCTCTTACTACACTTGGTGTAAAGTCGCATAGATAACAATACCCTACCAAAACTAAAGTTATGATAAGAAATTTTAGCAGTTTATGTCTTTTCATAAATTTCATTATAAATAACAATAATGACACTATGATAACTACATTCATACCGCTAACTGCCACTATATGTGCAACACCGCTTATCTTAAAAGCATCATTTGTATAATCACTTAAATATGAAGAATCACCGAACAATATTGAGAAAGACAAATAAGCTATACTGGACGGCATTTCATTCAACAGTGAATTTAATATTTTATTGCGTACAGTGTCATCTTTACCTATGTTGCCATCACTCACAATATTTAGGTTAGATACATAATCTACTGAATATCTAATATTGTCTTTTATATCATAGTAGTTTAATTCATTATTAACTATAGGTGCAATATTTACTATAGTGCCTACAAATGTTATTTTGTTCCCAGCAATAACATCATTTAGCACAGTTTCATCTTCTCTACTGAAAATTAACTCTGTCTTACCCTTCAAATTATATTCAAAATTATTCGTTTTGACTGTAACATCTTTGAGATAGATTATGTCATTAGAATAATATTCGTCTAAAGAATCAACAGTCCCTGTTATATAACCTTCCACATTATCAAAATTTAGGCTATAATTATTTATTTTATTAAAAGCAAATAGTCCACCTACAACATAAAGAATAAGACAAAATAACCATATGACTCTATTTAGTGATAGAAAGTTCAGTACTGAACTCAATCTATTTAATTCAAAATTAAATGCTCTGAGAATATATGATGCGCTAGTCAACAGCGTGAAAAATAACATTATACCCAAGTACAAACCAATCGTGCCACTTTCTAAGCACTTTACCATAATGTATACACCAAGACACATTGATAGTGCAACAAATACAAGTGGACGCCTTGCAAATATTCTAATCATTTTATAGCCCTTATGTTAAAATTATATCAAATTTTCTATAAATAATAAACAATTTTTGACACATTTCGACAATTTGATTTTTTTGACAAAATAAGCACTATAAAATATTAAAAAGCTTCACTTTTTTAAGATTTGATATTGACATATTTAACATGTAATGATATAATATAAACAAATATAAGAGGTGCGTATGTTGACTCATAATGTACAACACCATATACTTGACAGAATAATTGATTTGGAGTGTAAATTTAACGGCATCTTACATTGTGATAAAAAGACCTTTGTCAGCTTTTCTAATATTTTTAATCACAAATTAGATATAACAAGAAAAGCTATAATAGAGCAAATTTACATACTCAACAAGCTGTACGACAAGTTAATTGGTGAAAGTAAAAAACAATTTGATAGTAACATTGAAAGTTTCGTTAAAATAACAACTTTGAATAAAAGAAGTAATGATTTTTATCGAACAATTTTAAATAACGAATATAAGCATTTAATACATAATATTAATACATTTTATAACTTAGAAAAAGTGGTTAAACAAAATTTACAAAACTATAATAAAGCTTTAAATGAATATAAATACTATTTAGATAAAAACATTATGAATTATAATTTAGACAATGATACTATTAATAAAATTGTTCCTAAAACAACTGCAATATCACAGCCTATACCTAGTGTAGAATACTGTAAGACTGATATTGATAGAAAAATATCTTACATAAATAAACTATACAAAGAAACTACTCAAACAACTCAAAACCAACAAAAAGGAGATTATTATGGAATTTAATATTATTTACAAAGCACCACGCTATAAAAGTGCACATATAAGTGACCCCCGCTATTTTAATTGTTTATCATATTACTTGCCCCCTACTGAATCTAAGCGTGATGCGTTTGTCTCATTCGACCAGATTTTGAAAAATCCAAAAATAGTAAACAAACAGATTGCTAGAGCTAGAATGGGCAAAAATATCTACAGCAACAATACATTAAAATTAATGGCGAAATTCAATTCATTAGGATACAACTTTAAAGAAAATACACAAAGCATAAATAAACGTGTTAATAATTTTAACAACAATGTAAAAACTTCTTTTAAAGATAAATTTATGCCTGAAGAGCCAAATCCTTATGCAAACCGTCCTTATGAAGTGCATTTTGAAGACCAAAGAAACCCTTACGCAGTCCCTTATTCAGAAATGTTAAAGAAGTTTTTTGATAGAGCGTCATCACTATTTGAAGAAGTTAAAGATAAATTACAAAATCCAAGTGAAGAAACAAAGCCTACCCTAAAACAAAGATTTAACAGCACTAAAGATAATATGAGTGACTTAGGTGACCGCATAAGAACAAGGCTATCACACCCTGAAGCAGATAATGAAACTAGTGAAAACTCACAAATGACATTTAGACAAAAACTCAGTGCTAAGAAACAAGATTTGGAAGCTTTTGGTGAACGCTTGAGACTAAAACTTATGTATCCCGAAGCGCGTGAACAATATTTGCAAAATAAAGCACAAGAAAACGAAGAAAACATTGTAAATGACATTATTGATATTCAAGATGATATTGATAATAATCAAAATGTAGTAAAAGAACAACCTGCTACATCATTTAGTTTAAAGACATTCCCTGGCGATTTCCCTACTGTGAATACTAAATCTGTAAATACAGAAAATATTAATACACAAAATGCTGATGTGGAATTACAAAATAATAACACTTTTAATGGGAATGACATTAGCAATACCAACACTATAAATGCAACAATTAATGCTGAAAATGCCAATGCGAATATTGATAATTATGCTGAAAAAGAAAGTGAAAATTTAATAGATGCAAACGAAGATAGAGAAATTCAGGAAATTGAGAATGGCATTCAAAATGAAAATTTACTTGATAACACTTCTTCAAAACGCAGTGTGGTGCAAATTATATCTACAAAACTTACAAATGCATCTAATAATTTAAAATGTCATTATATTAATGCGAAAGAATATTTTTCTAATGATTTTAGGGAAACAAAGATTTATCAATATTATGATTCATTCAAAAGCAAATGTAAGCGTTCTATTCATTCTATTTCAAGCCGTTTAAATACAAAAGTTACAGAAAACGAAATAGATTATTCACAATATGGTAAAAAAGAAACTAGAATAAGAGCTGTAGAACCAGATTTAAGCAAATAAGATAAAAGCCATAACATATTTAGTTATGGCTGAAATTATAGACAATTTGTTTTCTAGGGGATTTTCCATCCCCTAAAACCCTAGTACAAGGACGGTTGTCCTTGACCTATGGTCAAAAACATTGTAAAATTAAGTTTTTACACAAAAACATAATAAAATATTGCTTTTTGCTATCGCAAAAAGTAAAATTCATTTTTATTAATATTTCTATTTATAGTTTATCTATAATCTAAGCCATAACAATAGTTATGGCTTTTTAATATTTACTTTAATAAATAGCCCTATTACTACCCTACTTTATAAAAAATTTTTAATTTTCACTTGGAATAGAGGTAGCGCAAATGCTATTTTCTTCATTGCTTGCTTCTTGGACTTTATTATCATTTGGAAGAGCATTTTCACAAAAATCTTTATTTAATATTTCTATTTTCCCCTTTGCTGTATTTAAAATATCATAACATTCTTTACAGTCTTTCATTGCTTGCTCATATAAAATAATAGATTCATCTAAGCCTACTTTACCACTTTCAATTTTACTTGTTGCTTCTTCAATTTTTTTTATTAATTCTTCAAACTTCATTTTTAACCTCGCGTTTTTCAATGTCTTGAATTTCAGTAATAAGTGCACCATCTTGAACATTGACTTTTATTTTTTGTCCTATGTTCACATTTTTAATACTATTAATTACTTGATTGTTTTCTGTTTCTACTAAAGCATATCCTCTACGCATTATAATTAATGGATTAATTTTTTCTAAACCCTGCGTTAATAGGTTAAGTTTATTAGATAATTTTAGCAAATACTCATTTTCAAATCTATCTAAATTCTGCATTGACAAGCGTAAATCTTGTCGTGATTTTTCTATATAGTTACTCAATTTTGTATTAATTTTTTGAATACACAACTCCGCCCGTCTTTGCCCATCTTTGCATTCTCTCAATATGGCATTACTCATTCTCGCTAGCATATTAGACACCAAGCGTCTATATTCTATCACATTAGCCACTACAAGTTCCGCGGCTGCCGAAGGCGTTGGGGCTCTTTT
>CALWAB010000032.1 GCA_944372745.1 uncultured Clostridia bacterium
GTTAATTTATTTTTTAAATTTTCTCCTTCTATACTATTAGAAAGTGAGAAAGGTATGTGATTAGGTCTATGCCCTGTAAAACAAACTGTATTATTCATAAGCGTATTATATAATAGTAAAAATTTTATGTCAATTTAATTATAAAGTGTTGATGAATTTTAAAATCTTGACTATAAAACAAGAATATGCTAAACTATTAAATCAACGGAGTTTAAAATGATAGAGATAAAGAATTTGACGCACGGATTTGGAGATAAAACACTTTACAAAAATGTCAATATTACAATTAATAAGGGGGATAAAATAGGGCTAGTTGGTGCAAATGGGGCAGGCAAAAGTACTCTTATAGGCATACTAAATGGGACTCAATTATGTGACCAAGGCGAGATAAAATACCAAGGTAAATTTTCTGTGGGTTATCTTGACCAATATGCTAATGTAGACGGAGAATTGACAATTTTTGAATATTTGACAAGTGCATACAAAGAACTATATGATTTAGAAAAGCGTGCAGAGCAATTATCGCTGGAAGGGGCTGAAACTGGTGATATGTCCAAAATAGAGAAAGCAAGCACTATATATGATCAACTTGTACAAAGTGATTTTTATGCCATTGAAAGCAAAGTTCGTAAATTTGCATCTTCCTTAGGTTTGGATGTTCTAGGATATGATACAAAAATGAAAACTTTGAGTGGTGGACAAGCCACAAAAGTTATATTATGTAAATTACTTTTGCAAGAACCAGATTTTTTGATATTGGATGAACCAACGAATCATTTAGATGAGAGTCACATAGCGTGGCTAGAAAATTACTTAGAAGATTATCAAGGCACATTTTTGATAGTATCACACGATACAAAATTCTTAGACGCTGTGTGCAATACAATTTTTAGCGTAGAATATAGCAATATAGTGCGTTATTCAGGTAATTATTCTCATTTTATGAGACAACATGAAGAAAGAGTAGAAAATAGAGAAAAGCAAATAGTTGCTCAAGAAAAAAAGATTGAAAAATTAGAAGACTATATAGCACGCAAAAGATGCAAAACAAGCACAGCAAGGCAAGCACAAAGCAGACAAAAACAATTAGATAAAATAGTCCGCTTAGAAAAATTAAATGAACCGCCAACACCACAATTCAAATTTGCTTATAAAGAAATAAATTCTTCACCAATCATAAGTGTGAAAAATTTAGAAGTCGGCTATGATAAGACATTGTTAAAAAATATTTCGTTTGAATTGCTCAATGGCGAAAAATTGGCAATTATGGGGTTTAATGGACTAGGGAAAACAACTCTTATAAAGACAATAATGGGCATAATTCCACAATTAAGCGGACAGGTGCATTTAGCACCAAATCTTAAAATAGGATATTTTGAACAAGTATTAAATTGGGAAAATCAAAACTTAACCGCACTGCAAATAATGAGAAATGAATTTCCACGCTTAGATGACAAAGTATTGCGTTCGTATCTAGCAAGGGCAGGTTTGACAAGTAAACACTTATTGCAACCTGTGACATCTCTAAGTGGGGGCGAACAATCAAAAGTTAAATTATGTAGATTGATGATAGAACCACATAATATGCTAATATTGGATGAACCTACCAATCATATAGACCCAAAATCTAAGCAAGTACTTGCAAAAGCAATTAAAGAGTTCGCTGGAGCAGTAATTTTTGTCAGCCACGAAATTGATTTTGTCAAATCAGTTACTGATAAAATTTTTAGACCAACAATCGCATAGAAAAAAATAACTTCATTAATGAAGTTATTTTTGCTTTATTAATTTTTAGCATAGTAATCTTTGTAATATTCAATAGCGTCTTTAAACATTTGCTCCATTTTATCCATAGCGGCGTTCATTTCAAAATTTTTGCTATATTCTTGATAATAATTGGCTAGCTCTTTTCGTTCGTCTTCGTGTTCTATGAGGTAATCAATTTTCTTTGCTAAATCTTTCGCGTTATCGTGTTTAAATAAACTTCTTTCGTCTTTAGCGAAATATCTAGATGCAGAGTTTTCGCTATCAGAGAAAATGCAAGGTAAACCACAAGCCATAGCCTCAAGGCAGGAAATACCTTCTAATTCTACATTGCTAGGGTGAACATACAAATCTCCATAATTTAGCGAATTTAAGAAATCTTGGAAAGGCAAATAACCAAATACTGGATAGTTTGTCAATTTTTTAGCACGCTTTTGTAACTTCTTTGCATCAGGACCTTGTCCCAAACAAATGAGTTGAATGTCTTTTTCGTGTTTAGATTGAGCTATCGCGTCAATTAGGAGTTTTGTTCGTTTTTCTTTGCAATATCTTCCTGTGTTGACAATGACAAATTTGTCTTTCATATTGTCTGGTTTAGTTACATCATGTAATCTTTTAAATTTAGGGTTAACCCCGTTAGAAATTACATAGAACTTATTTTTGTATCCATACTTTTTGAGAGTATCCACAAGGAATTGACTAGGGGCGTGTAGAAAAACTACTTTGTCATAAAATTTCTTTTTAAATCTTTTGTACAAAGCTTTGTTTATTGGCTTTACATTCATACAGCCAAAGTGCGATGTCACATTTTCAGGCTGTGTATGAAAGGCGGAAGTATAAGGTTTCTTGTATTCTTTAAGCAATGGAATAGTGGCAATGCTTGTTTTAAAACAAACAAGAAGATGCACTACATCTGCATCCTTTATACCTTCAATGATTTTCTCTCTGTCAGGTTTAGCAAGTTGAACGCCATTTTTTTCGACAATAAATCCTAAACCTGCAAAAGTCCTTTTAGGTAATTGAATATATTTTATACCACTCTCATTTTCGCCTTCAAATGTGGAAACAATAGTTACATTATGTCCGCGTTCTTTCATTCTGCGAGCTAGATTATTACAAGTAACGCTTGTTCCATTGTTACTTGTGCCATAAATATCTGCAATAATTGTTATGTTCATATTATCTTTTGTCATCCTTTGTAAAAAATAGTATACATATTTTTTGTTAATTTGTAAACAATTTATTATATATATTTTGACTAAAATTATTTATTTAATATAGTTTCTGCATATTGACGGAAGTTTTCCCCATAAATTGGGTCATTTAATGACATATCGAAGTTTGCTTTCATAAAGCTTTCCTTGTCTCCAATGTCATAGCGTTTCCCAATGAAATCATAACAAAGCACTGCTTCATATTTTGCACAATCGACAAGTGCGTCTGTCAAAGCATATTCACCGCTTTTATTGGGTTTAACATTTTCTAAATACTTAAAAATGTTATTTTTGACGACATATCTACCTAAATTTACAATAGGGTCTTTTATGTCAATTACATTGGGCTTTTCTATTATTTTTTCTAATTTCATAGTTTTTTCGTCCAAGGCTTTGCCTACAATGACGCCCAATTTTGATGCATCTTCTTTAGAGACTCTCTGTGCCCCAATAATATTTGAATTTGTTATGTCAAATAAATCAATCAATTGTTTAGACGCGCATTTGTCATAAGGATGATTTTTTATGAATAATTCGTCTGCATTCATAACTAAAAAGTTGTGAGAGCCGACTATATCTTTTGCAGACAATATCGCAGAAGCAGTACCATCTAAAATAAGTTGAGTGACAAATTCTAAATGTATGTTGTCACTGAAAGCAATTTTTTCAATTATGTTTTGACTTAGTTTTTGGTAATTTAAATGTTCATTTTTTCTAAAATGTTTTTTGATAACATCGCCATTGTGTCCTACAACTACAATGATGTGCTGAATTTTGCACTCTAGTGCTTCTTTAATTATGTATTCAAGAGTAGGGGTATCAATGATAGGTAGCATTGGTTTGGGAACTGCTTTGGTGTAAGGTAAAAAACGAGTGCCTAAACCTGCGGCTAATATAACGGCATAATTAATCATATATTCTCCTTTTATTTGGTTTAGATTTAATATTGGAACTGCGTCTAACAAAAAAAGTGTCATCTGCTATGTCATTGTCCACACAGGAATTAGCCCCAATCATACAATTAGCACCAATATTGATAGGGGCAATGATTGTGGAATTTGAGCCTATGAAAGTGTTATCTCCTACATAAGATTGGTGTTTATTTTTGCCATCATAGTTACAAAAAATAGTGCCAGCACCAATGTTTACATTTTCTCCTAAATAAGTATCACCAACATAGGATAGGTGAGCAATTTTTGTATAATCTAGAATTTGACTTTTTTTAATTTCTACAAAATTTCCAATGCGACAATTATCATTGATGTCACAATTTGTATGAATGTGTGAGAAAGGACCTACTGTAGTAGAACATCCAATATGCACATTATCAGTTATATATGAATGAAGTATTTTGCTATTTTTTTCTATGTATATTTTAGTTGATAAAAAACTAGACAAAATAAATGTATTATTATAAATAATGCAGTCTTCTAAATCACTATCATTTATGGTACATCCGTCCATAACAAAGCAATTTTTAATTCTACTATTTATAATTGTGCAATTATCAAAAATAACACTATCCATAATATCACTATTTTTAATTATACAAGTTTTAGATTGTTCGTAAAGTTTATTTAATGTATAGTATTTAAATGCTGATTTATAATCATTAACATTTAAAGAAATTTGTTCTAATTTTTTATTCAAGTCTTCTAAACTCCTAGGTCTATATATATTCATCATAATAATTCCTATGACTAATATATGTTTAGACACAGTAAATTGACAATGTTAGCATTATATGATACAATAAATAAAAAGAGGAAAAAATGAGTTTTAAAATTGAAGAAAATGTATTATATTTAGATAATTTCAATGAACCTTTAGATAAAGATATATGTGAGAAAATAGAACAAGTTTTCATAAGAGAAGGCAATGAAAGCATTCCTAAATCTTATTTTAAGAAATGTAAAAATTTAAAAACAATAGTATTACCTAAAAGTGTAACTAACATAGAAGACGAAGCATTTATGGGGTGTACAGGGCTACAAATTATAAATCTTGATTATGTTAGAACTATAGGTTCAAGAGCTTTTATGTCTACTGGGATAAATAAAATAAATTTAAATTCCATACAACAAATAGGTAGTGAATCATTTTCTATGTGTCAAAATTTATCACAAGTGAAAATGGGAGAGAATATACAAATTATTCCAGAGAAATGTTTTGAAGCTAATATATCACTTAAAGAAATCAGTTTGCCTTCTAGTGTTAGAGAAATAGAAGATTTTGTTTTTGAAAAATCAGGGCTTGAATCTGTTAATTTAAACAAAGTTTCTTTAATAGGGATTGGGGCGTTTAAGTCTTGTAAATATTTAAGAGAAATAAATTTAAAAAATGTAAAAGAAATACATAATGAAGCGTTCAAAGGGTGTGGTCTACAACAAGTAGATATCAATGTTAATGAAATACCTATGGAGTGTTTTGCTAAATGTGCAAATTTACAAACTATAAATTTAAATAATGTGAAAAAAATAGGAGCTATGGCATTTGAAGGTTCGGGGATAAAAGAACTTATATTGCCTAACACAATAAAAGAATTAGGTAATGAAATTTGTCGTGAATGTCGTAATTTAGAAAGGGTATATTTACCAAATAGAGATATCCCAGTAGGAGCATTTAGAGGTTGCCCTAATCTTAAAGAAGTAAATGGGAAGGTAGAAAATATAGGTGACTTGGCTTTTATGAATTGTATGTCCTTGACAAATGTAAATTTTCCTTATTTGCAAAACATAGGTAGACAAACTTTTAATGATTGCAGAAATTTAGTAGAATTTGATTTTTCTAAAATAAATAAAATAGGATTTGAAGCATTTATGGGCTGTAGTTCTCTTTGTGCTGATAATGGCGTTTTAGATTTAAGAAATTTAAAACGCATTGAAGATGAAGCCTTTAAAAATTGTATTAATATCAAAAAAGTCTATCTGCCTATACAAAATATTGCGTTTGGTTTATTTAAGGGATGTAAGCATTTGAGTAAAGTGTACATACCAGAGGGTATTAGGACGATTTCAGCCGATGCTTTTGCTGAATGCGAAGACTTAGTAGAAATAAAATTGCCTCAATCTCTTATAGAATTAGGTAATAGTGTGTTTTTGGGATGTAAAAAATTAAATAAGATTAATCTTCCAGAGGGCATTAAAGAAATACCACAATACTTATTTAGTCACTGTGAATCTTTGGAAGAGATTGATTTTCCACCCAATCTTGAAAAAATACAATGTGGGGCATTCTATGAGAGTGCTATAAAAAATGTTAATCTTCCTTTATCTGTAAATCGAATTGAGTTTTGGGCGTTTTATGGCTGTAAAAACATTAAAAAAGTTTTTGTTCCACAAGTAGAATTTTTATCTGATACAGCATTTAGTGAATGTATTGATTTAAGCGAAATTACTATTCCTGCGACTTTGGGTAGTATTTTTTATGAAAATAATAATAAAAATTTTGGTAAAGAATTTTATAAAACACCGAATTTGAGAGTACTTCATTTTTATGATAATGATAATATGTATTCTTTTACTTTAGAAAAGGGTGAGCATTTTAAAAATGTTTTTCCGGTTATAGTTAACAAAAAGCAGTATCTATGCACAGAAACCAATAATAAGATAATGGTTAAAGGAAATGATTTAAGTTTTGAAATACCACTCAATAGGATAAATAAGTTTACGGATTCAAATTTAATTATTGGGAATGATAATGTGGGGATTATTGCTTTATATAGACCTAAAATGTTAAAAGAATTTTTAAAATACGAAATATATTTACAACTACATAAGATATCACCACACAAAGATGATGTCATTATATCAGTCGCTTTGAATGAAAATCAATTTGGTAGGTATGTTAAATATAGAGATTGCTGGCAGAAAGCGGAAGTCAAATATAAACCAAAAGATTTTAATGATAGGTTAGCATATTTTAAATTATGCTATGTATTGGGTTTGTTCGCGAATGATGAGCGACACAGAATTAATGTTTTAAATTTTCTTAACAAAGATTTTATCTATGACGAATATATTACAAATGACAATATAGGAGACAAATTAGATGGAATTAAATTGCCTAATGAACCAAATTTAAAACTACTAAACTTTTTCAAAAATAATTATAAAGAATTTGAAAAAGACAATAATTGTGCGATGTTGATATACATTATCAATAATTTTGATGAAATATCAAAAGTGATGCCTCAAATGACGGCGGAAAAAGTAAAAACATATCTTAATGCAAGTTCTTATTTAAATGTAAATAAGGGGAGTGAGAATTTAGCAAGGCTTTCTAGTCTTGCGGGATATAATCAAGGTGAGTTTGAACATTTGCAGAGATTGTATGAAGAATCTCAAAAACAGCCTAGCAATGTTTTTGATAGAATAGAAGATAAAAAGGCAGAAATATTAAAAGAAGAAACTAGAGTAGCCAAACAATTGCTTGACACAGTTGATGACGATTTTACATTTGAGTGGTTAAATAAGCACAGTGAGTACAATTTGCTTTTAGGGGAAATATGTAAATGTTGTGCTAGACTAGGTGCACCAGGTGTAGGTATAATGCAAGCATCTGCACTTGACCCCAATGTGCAGAACCTTGCCATAAGAGAGAAGGGGGGAGATTATATAGGTAAGGCTACTATTTATGTCAATCCTCGTAGACAATATGCGGTTATTAATAATTTTATAGTAAAGGATAAATATAGACAAGGGGAAAAAGCACAAAAAGTATATAATGCTATAATTCGTGGAATAAATGCTTTTATAGAAGAATATAATAAAAATAATGAATTACCTATATTAGATGTTACTGTCGGTATGGCAAACAATAAACTTGAGACAATTATCAAACAAAATCTCAAAAAAAGTCCTATATTGTATCAGGGGGCAAAATTTCAAGGATATGCTGGGGATAGTTCGCGTGAACAGTATGTAGTATATAGTGCCACACAGAATAAAGATTTGGAGAAATAATATTTTTATGGATGAAAGCAAAATGAAAATTTTAACAGCACAAACAAAAGCACTTGAATATCTTCAAGGAGAGCGTGAAAAATTAAATAAAATGATTGAAGAACTAAAACAAGAATATCGAAATGCGAAAGACCCGCTAAAAAAAGACATTGAATTGCAAGCGGAACAACTGCTCATTAAACTTAATGATATTTTGTTAAAGTTAAAAACTTTATAATTTGTGCATTTTGACAAAGTGAAAAAAACATTTTCAAATAATTGTAAAATTACAAAATGTGTGCTATAATGACACTATGTTTAATATATAAGGAGGAGAGAAGATGTTTGATAAGTTACAAGAAATGTTGGCAAAGCAGTTGAATATAAGCAAAGACACTATCAAACCAGAAAGTCGTTTGCTCGAAGACTTAAATGCTGATTCATTGGATTTTGTAGAGTTGCTTATGACAGTAGAAGATGAATTTGGTGTAACTATTAGTGATGAAGACGCTAAAAATCTTAAGACAGTAGATGATGTTGCTAAATTTATTGAAGCGAATATGAAATAAAAACGCAAATAGCGTATCATATAGGTACATACTTAGAGTATTGATTTTATCTTATAAAATTTATTTATATGTAGTAAGATTTGTGCTTTAAAAAAAATAGGAATATATTGTATATTCCTATTTTTCTTTTTCATTTTCATCTATGATTGCTTTAAATTTTTCTATATCTGGGTCAAAAGTTATGTTAAACCCCAATTGATACATCAAACTGCTAATATCTG
>CALWAB010000033.1 GCA_944372745.1 uncultured Clostridia bacterium
ATACGAATTATTTAAGAATGCTGACCTAGTCCACATTCGTGAATTAGCTGCCCTATCATAACCATTTAACTGCCACAATCCATCTCTGCAATTACCGAAATCTGCAGCCAATATTGAATCGCTAGCAATAGTAGTAGATACAGCTCCTTGTGCATTAGTCACAAATGAAGTACCTCCAGCCACATCATAAGCGGTATCTGTGCCTTCAATGTTCCCTGTACCGCAACCTGAATTTAGTACTTCAAAAGAACTTGGAAGCCACAATTTATCCGTATAGGCACTTCTTATTTGTAATGAAGTTTCCCAAGCAGGACTTTCTACCCCTAAACCATCTAACCCATTACCAAAACAATAATAAGAGGCATTTGAAATATATCCGCTTGTTCCGTATGAATTAGAAGTCAACTGATTTGAAGTCCCAGCGTTGTAATATCTATAATTAGGTGAACTTGAATAATAAGACTGCGAAGTTTGATATCGACTGCTCTGCCAAGCCCCTAAGTTCAAATACATATCAGGGTCAGTTGGTAATCCCGAAGTTGCTGTTAAATCATCAGCACCATAAGAACTCAACTGATAAGGTGCGACTGTATAGGTATCTAAACTACTATAAATGCCTTCTAAAGTATTATAAGTATTTAATAATGTCGTACGCAAAGTACTATTGGTATAATCTCCACCACTAGAAGAAAACCTAGCACTATTTATGTAAGGTGTGCACATATACAATGTAAGTACATCTTGCGTGCCACTAACTGAACGATATACTGCTTGCCAATACTGAGCAGTTAAATCATCCACATTATCCGTAGTAGTTGAAGTAGTACTAAAAAGTTTTACTACAACTTGGGCATTGCCACTTGTGTCATATCTTCCAAAATCTTCTGCATTGAGATAGACCACTTCATCTCCTGTAGGAACAGAAGTGCTACCCCATATTTTGCTATCGTTTATAATTGTCATCAATTCTGCTAAAACTTCAGTATTTACACCATTAGTCGTAAATAATGCATCACTACTTACCCCCCCCACCATAGTCGCTGGGGCATTATTAAAAAATACTCCTGTAGATACTCCACCTGCTTGCAATGTTTTTATATCAATTTTCGCCATTAATATGCTAGCTATAAATATGAATCCCAATAATAATACGCTAATCATACTGCTATAAAAATTCTTTTTTAAGTTAATTGTATTGTTCATTATCTCGCGCTCCATAATACTAAAATATAGCATATTTTAAAAAAATTTGCAAACAAATATAAATTTACAAATTTAATTTCTTGTATATGTTAATGCACTATTTTCATTTTAATAATAGACAATTCATTTTAAAAATTGGCATAAATATCACATTGTATATCAACTTAAAGCATTTATTGCAGAAGCATAAAGGTTATCTTTTTCTTGTTGTGTTGCAAAGATAGATATACTCTCTAATGGCAAACTCAAAGTGTTTTCAAACAATTTGTAATCTTCATCTATATGAATTTTAATGCCGTTAGGTGAAAAAAGACCTATGTTTGCTAATTGCTTTTGGGTGATGTCACTTGTCATATACTCAATAAAACTTTCCGCTTGTGATTGATGTTCTACATTCAATATGCCCATATACTGCACTAAATCAGTAAATTTTCCTAGTGGTATATATTTGCATTCTTGCATACTGCCCATCGACACCCTATTCTTTACTCTATAGAAATCGCGTGCCGTTCCAAGCAAGACGGCGGATGAATTATTGACAAAAGACGAATATGCTTGATAAGGCGTCAAATTTGTTATGTCCGCAATCTTTGTCAAATCACATTTAGTGGAAGTATTCTTCATCATTGCCACTTGTGAATAACTCCCATTTAATCCTGCTATGTAATTATAAGTACCTGCGTCATAGGAATATGCAGTATCACAACTCAAAGTAGTAAGCACTCGTGAATCAACTGATGAATTACCTATAAGACAATAGCCTGATAAATTCCAAGGTACTGCAAAAGTTTCCCCGTCTTTTTGTCCATACTTTAGTAAATCTTCACGACAATTTATAGAAATATTAAGCGGTTGTAGGAAATTAGCAAATGTTGTAGATATATGATGAGAAAATGATATTATATCTGGCCTATCACCTGCATTTATTGCATTTTCGATTTCCTCTGGAAATAAAGTTTGCACAATAATGTAGACACTACTATTTTCTTTGTGATAATTGACCGCCATTCTCTCTATAAAATCTGCTCTATTGCCACTGCCGCCTTCAAAACTATCAATATGCCACAATTTTATAAATACTGTATCATTGCTTGGCATTGCTATATTATGGACACCTGCCTTTTCAAAGAAAAAAGGCGTTATAATGACAAAAATAGCAAATATAATGCAAAAAATCACACTTTTAGCGTTATTTTTTGACAATTTAACGCTAAATTTATTTTTTTTATTATTACTATTCACGGCATCATTGGAATCTTCAAATTCTATCACTTGAGCCACACCGTCAACAAAGCGTATTTGTTTATTTGCCTTTTTCTTGTTCTTTTTATTCATAGTCTATTATATGCTTGTTCATTCTAAAGTATGTGCTTGTATCTTGGGTAATTTCATCCCCTAATATAGTACTAAATACATATATTTAGTACATAACAAGGTACTAAAATAATATTTGGTTTTGGGGGCAAGTATCTTTAAATGTGATATACTTTATACAAACAGTGACAACTAGTGTTATACAAGTTAACTCACTACAAGGCTAAAAAAATATGACTTTGTGTTTCCACACAAAGTTATATCGTTAAAAAAATATTTATTTGTGATATGCGTCATAAATGGCTTGGGCTTGGTCTTTTCTTACCACTTGTTGCAGTTCTTCAATAGATGCCTTCGCTATATTGTCTAAACTCTTAAAATGCAACATCAAGGCTCTTGCCGTTTTAGCCCCTATTTTGTCAATATTTTGTAATACACTTGTTATCTTTTGTCGTCTATTTCTATGGAATGTAATTGCGAATCTATGGCTTTCATCACGCACTCTTTGAAGCAGTCTAAGACCAAAACTAGACCTATCTAATATTATAGGCTCCGACTCGTCTACCTTAAATACTTCTTCTTCTTTTTTTGCAAGACCAATCATTTCTACATCATACCCTTGCTCAAGCATTGCCTCTCGTGCTGACGATAACTGCCCTTTACCACCATCTATGACTATTAAATCTGGCAAATTATTGAAACTTTCGTCATTTGTAGTTGTCACATTCTCAAATCTACGCTTCAATGTTTCAAGCATTGATGCGAAATCGTTTGAGCCTTCTACAGTCTTAATGATAAATTTCCTATAAAGATTTTTGCGTGGCGTGCCGTCTATAAACACGACCATACTAGCTACTTTGTTTGTTCCGCTAATATTAGATATATCGTATCCTTCTATTTTATGTGGCATTTTCTTCAAATGCAGTTTTTCTTTTAATTGCTCACACGCTCCCAAAGTAAAATCCCTTTCATACTTGTCTTTATCGACTTGCTTCTCAAGGTGTTCAAAAGCATTTTGCCAATTATTTTTCAATATTTGAGCCTTAACTCCAATATGTGGAGCAGTAACTAAAACTTTATGTCCACTAAATTTTTCTAACCAATCTCTTAATAAATTCAAATCTTCATATTCTAAAGGTACAAGAATTTCATTCGGCACAAGTCCATTCATAGAATAATACTGCACAGCAAAATTAGTAATTGCTTCACTTAAAGTTAGATTGCTATCAAATATAGTATGTGTTTCGCACCCCACCATTTTACCGCCACGCACAACCGAAATGGCTATCGCAGAATATTCACCATTTGTCACAAAACTCAATGCGTCAAATTCTTCTTCCCTATTCAACTGCATTATGACTTTACTTTTCAATTTCTCCACCATTTTTAAGCGGTCTCGATAGATAATTGCTGATTCAAACTGTTCCATTTCACTTGCTTTATACATCTTTTTCGTCAAAATTTCTTCAACTTGGCTGTCCTTTCCTTTAAGAAAATCTATACAATCATCTACCACTTTGTGATACTCTTCTGGTGTCACTCTGCGGGTACAAGGTGCTAAACACAGCCCCATAGAATAGTTTAAACATTCTCTTTTTTGTTTGCGTTTTAAATTAAATTTGCATTGCCTCAAAGGAAATGCTTGATGAATTATTTTTAATAATTCACTCGCCTTAATCCCTGCAAAGTATGGGCCAAAGTATTTTGCGCCGTCTTTCTTTACTCGTCTAACAATTTCAACACTTGGGTATTCGTCTTTGTAATTTATCTTTATATATGGATATGCTTTGCCGTCTTTGAGCAATATATTATAAAAAGGTTGATGCTTTTTTATCAAGGTACTTTCAAGTGCTAAGGCGTCCAATTCACTTGGTGTCAAAATATAATCAAAGTCATAAATATTTTGCACAAGTGCTGTCGTCTTGACGGTCTTTTCTGTATTGAGAAAATAAGAACTGACACGCCTTTTTAGATTCTTAGCCTTACCCACATATATAATATGTCCATCTATATCTTTCATCAAATATACGCCACTTGTTGTGGGTAATTTGTGTAATTTTTCTTTTATTCGCTCTAATGTTGTCATAAAATTATTATACCACATATTTACTTTTTTATCAAGAAGTAGATACGAAGACAAACCAACCCAGATTACTTGCAAGTACTAGCCCACAGCAGTGGTCATTGGATGAGTACTTAATCAAGTTTTAAGAAGTTATTTACATATACTTTGCGCTAAGCACAAAGACGAACAATTAAAATTTTTAGCACTAACATTCAACAATAAATGCATACAGTAATTTCCAAAAAAATGAACAAAAAAGTCCGCATATAAAGCAGACTCAACATAAACATTTATTCAGTTGCGAGAGTTACCTCTATTGCTGTTTCTGGTGAAGCAAAGAATCTGTCTGTTTCAGCCAATCTAATGTAGACTGTATGCACTGAACCTGGTGTCAAATCAGTAAATTCTCTTGTTGCTCCCCACTCGCCATTATCTAATTTGTATTCTGCTCCTGCAATAGGATTGATAGTGATAGAAGTTGTGGTCTTAACTATAGATACTTCATCTCTCCAAATCGCTTCCTGTTCACCTTTTGTAGTAGTGAAAGTATAAGATACTGGGTCTGATGCGTATACTGTATCTGTTTCTTTATAGCGTACAAAAATTGTATATTCTGTGACAGGGGCTAAATTGCTGAATGTTAAACTATCTTGCCAAGTACCATTCTCGCCTAACTTATATTCTGCCCCCTCTATCGCATTGAGCGTAATGCTAGTGCCTGTAATATTGCTTGTAGTAAGTTCTGGTAATACTTGTTCATTTTCAAACTTTTGCATAACAATAGTTTTTGTTGTAGCAGCTGACGGATTCATAGTATCAGTTTCTTTCCTACGAATTGAAACATCATAGGTAGCACCTGCTGTCATATCTGTAAACACATTAGAATCTTGCCAAGTATCCCCGCCGTCAATACTATATTCAGCACCTTCTATTGGTGAAATAGTAATTTGCGTAGGTGAATCAAATGTTATTTGAAGTTCGCTTTCACTGATAGCAGATTGAATACCTTTAGAAGTAGTTATTTGAACAGTTGTCACTTCAGATGCGTAAGTAGCATCGGTTTCTTTATAACGAACAGAAATTGAATATGTTCTTCCTGCACCTAAACCGCCAAATGTATTGCTATCTTGCCAAACACCATCACCAATTTTATATTCTGCACCACTTAGTGATGTTATTGTAATTGAATTTGAAGAAGTTGTATATAAAACTTCTTGTTCAGTAGGTGCTTGTACATTTCGCTTCAAAACAGTTATGTTCTGTGTAGCAGTCTTGCCACCATAACTAAATGTAACAACCGTATCTTCAATCGTCAAAGGTTTTTTATATTTATCGTATGTGTAACCATCATTGTTAGCATCATTATTATCAGCAAAAATGACAGATTCTTTTGTACCGTCTCCAAGTTCAACAGTCAATATCATCCCGCGTGAATCAAAATATTCCCCCACATAATATGTCGTTTTTGTAGGCTGTGTCGTAACTTGTAGGCTTTCCACTTTCTTCCCCCCACACGCTGCAAAAAGTACTACTGTCGCCACAATCAACATTGCCACAGCAATATAAGATATGATACTCTTTGTTTTAATAGATTGCATTTTCATTTTCTCCTAATTTAGTATACATTAGTATACCAAAAATTATTGGAAAATACAAATGTTTTTAAAATAATATTAAAAGCCTATGGATATTCCATAGGCGCAGACTGTAGACAAAAGGAATTTCTAGGGGATTTCCCATCCCCTAGAACGCTAGTGCAAGGGCACTCGCCCTTGACCTGTGGTCTTGGTAGTGGTACTAGCCAGCACCAGTACTAAAAAACATAAAAATAATATTTTGTGCTTTAACAAGCACAATATAATTTATTTAATACTTAAGTTGTGTCTAGGTGTCCACACAAAGCCCCACGGCAGTGTGCCATCACACCTTTTTGCTATCGCTTTGAGTTTAATTTAATTTTATTAATTTTTCTACTAGTAGTTTATCTACAACCTGAGATAATGGATATTCCATAGGCGATTTTTACACGAAATTGTTATTCCAATTCCTATTGCGACAAGTAGTGCCATTGATTCCATAAGCCCCCAATGCCAACAATAACAATAAAATAAAATTGGTGTTTGTAAATAAATCTATATTATTATTGCTTACAAAAATTGATAAAAACAATGCTAACAATATCAAAAGTTGATAATCCATACTGCCCTCCGCTTTTAAAGTATATATGCAGAATGATAATCTTTTGTGAATAATTATCTACTTTTCTCTAAACTAAATATAACAAATTCAAAAAATAGTTCAGTGTTCTTGAGTCAACGAATGTAATATTCAACTAGTTTCGTACTAATAACAATTTTTTAAATTTTTGCAAAACAAAAAATAGTAATTAGAATAAAATCAAATACTACCTAAAGCAAACTCCTTAAATTATTCATTTTGAATAAATATAATAGTGCTTAAATCATCATTTAATTATATAAAATAACACACTATGTATTATATTTTAGCGTCTTTCTAACAAATGTTCAATTCCAGATAGCATTAAATCATTTATTATATAATTTGAAGCACTATATAATATTATTTTCCCTTCTCTGCGTGAATTTACTAATTTTTGATTCTTTAGCATTTTTAATTGATGCGATAAAGTCGTTTGATTAATCCCTAGTATATTAGAAATATCACTTACACACATTTCAGACAATGCCAACGCCGACAATACTCTTATACGCGTCGTGTCAGCAAAAACCGCAAAGAAATCTGCAAGTTGCTGTAAAATCTTACCTTCGGGTAAATATATGTTCAATTCGTCCAAAGTCTGCTCATCTGCTTTTAATAACCTCAATTGATTATCCATAATTCGCCTCCATTGTAAATAAATGATACTATATAGCGTCTAAAAAACAATGTAAAAAAAGACAAATGTTTTGACATTATCACAAAACATTTGTCGAAGTAATAAAAATATTATGCTTTTTATTCGTTTTTTAAATTAAAAATATAATTTTTATAAAGTTTGAATATTTAAAATCTTCACCATTATTAATACATAAATTACAATTTAAAAAATCACAATTCATAAATAAGACAAATTAAATAAGATAATTAAAAGTGTTCTTTAGAAATTTTAGTATAATAAATGCACATTTACACAAACTTTATCTATGATAAGAAAATATACTAAGGTTATTGAATCTCCAAAGAAAAGCAAAATTAAAAAATATATTTTATGGATTTCAATCATTGCCCTATCCCTTTTGATTGCAGGACTATTATTAAAACCACTTTCTACGATTTTGACAAAACTAATGATAGGGCTTTTGCCATTTTTTATTGCTTTAATAATTGTATACATTCTCAAACAGCCACGAAAGTTAATAGCAAATAAGTTATTGAAAAACACTTTTTCACACGCAAAAAATCCACAAAAAGTGCGTATGAATATTGCATTATTTGTCGTATTTATTTTATTTATCGCCCTACTCATTGGCATCTTTTGGCTTATTGTACCTAAAATCATTAACATTATTGAAGATGTCATCACAAATTCAGACAATTACATAAATAAATTAAAAGACCAACTCATTTCTTTATTAGACAAAATGCCATATTTACAAAACTTCATAAATGAGAACACAATTGACACACAACTAGACAAACTAATCGACACATTAGGTGAATATAAAGACAACCTACCACAAATTATATCCAATGTGGGTAGCAGTTTGCTAAATATATTTAATTTACTATTAATTGGAATAATTTTTGCATTTCTAATTCTTCTAAACATTGATAAATACAAATCAGCATTTAACAAATTATATTCCGCATATAAGACGCCAACTCAAGTGTATCGAACGACAAATTTTATACACAAGGCAGACAAAATATTTGTTGATTATGGATTTTGCAAACTCATAGAAGGAATAATTATACTATTGACTGTAACTATTGGCTTAATCATTTGCGGGTCAAAGATGCCGTTTGAACTTGCAATATTTATGGCACTTTTAAATGTAATTCCATACATTGGACCTATTATTGCACTTGTTCCAATATTGCTTGTAAATTTAGTACTTTCATCTGTAAATACCGCTTTAATTTCAACTCTTGTAGCAGTATTAATTGTAATTTTTGTCACAAGTTTTATCACTCCACTCATAGTTGGCAAAAAAATAAAGATAGACATTTTCACAGTGTTACTTTCTCTCACAATTGGTGGTGCATTATTTGGTGCAATTGGTATGATTCTCGCCCCACCTATCACGGCAGTTATTATTTATAGTATTAAAAATGCAGTCAATAATAAGTTACTCAATCAATATTATACTAATAGAAAAACTTAATAACTTCTATTATAGAAGTTCAATACAAGCCATTATTACACTAAAAAAAATATCCTTAGAATGTTATCAAACTAAGGATAATATTTATTTTTATAAAGTTCACTTGCGTATGACACTTTAGAATATTGTCACATACAAAATAAATTATTTAATAATTAATTGCAAATTTTTATTAGAAACAAATGTATATCATTTAATCAACTTTTTTAGCATACTTATAAGAAGCCTTTAGTCCATCAGTGAAGAGATTTTCAAAAATAGTATTAGGGTCATCTTTAGGCTTCAATTCATTGTAAACACTATTTATGCTTTGATATATTTCTTCAAAAATTGCATTAACTTCATCATTTTTGTTCAATAATAATGCTTTTTTAGTTTTGAAGTTCCCAAATTTGTATACAAAAGCGTTGTAACGCTTTTTCTTTATATCGCTTTCATAGTCATCTAATGCGTCTACAAAATAGACATACCTTCCTAAGTGAAAAAATAAATCACTCAAGGCATCCGCCCCACACGCCTTAGTCATAGCACTTAAAATATCCCCTGAAATGTCCATCAAATGAAAAAGTGAATCTTTGCCTTCACTCTCCAATTTCTGTGTTTCTTTTAATAGATTATTCAATATAGAATCAAATTCAGGCAAATTTTCTTTTGCCTTTTTGTAAACCTTTTTATAAAAACCACGCATACTTTTTTTTGTCAAACTGCGTTTCTCGTCTTTACAATCATCAAGCAATTTATAATAAGATATTAAAATAGTAGCACTGCTAATTCTTTTACTCAATTCATCATCAACATATGCAATGTGTCTTTTTGTAAAAGGATGCAAAAAACAGCGTTGGCTGGCAATATCAATGGTAGTATCTAATACACTTGTTACTAACATATAAGCATAAGTGCAATCAAGATTTGTAAATATTCTGGCGGTATTGCCAAAATTCTTCTTTAAAGCCATACATAGCCCACAATAAAAAGCCCCTACTATGTCACGCTCTTGAACGGTCAATTTATTTTCATCGCAAGAAATATACCCAAACATATCTTCTTATCCTTTTAGTATATAAATTTGAAGTGGACTGCCGCACCTTAGCATATCGCGAACTTATTGATACTAGATAATAAAACTAAGCCAATTATATATTGCTAAATGTTAGTACTCGCAGTATGTTTAATATGCTTAAATTAAATATTCTATCAATCTTTTTTCCCGTGTAATTGCTCTTCTATTGCCGCTTGAGTAAGTGCGTCAATAATTTCGTCTATTTCGCCTTCCATTATTTGTGGCAAATTGTATAAAGTCAAATTTATTCTGTGGTCTGTCACCCTAGATTGTGGGAAATTATAAGTACGGATACGCTCACTGCGGTCACCTGTACCTACTTGACATTTACGCTTCTCAGCATACTCAGCGTCCGCTTGTGCTTTATAAAAGTCATAAAGTTTACTTTTTAAGATTCGCATAGCCTTTTCTCTATTTTGTATTTGGGAACGCTCATCTTGGCAAGTAACTATCATACCTGTAGGCAAATGGACTATACGCACAGCAGAATCTGTCGTATTGACCGATTGTCCACCTGCTCCACTACTGCGACATACATCAATGCGTAAATCTTTGTCTTCAATTTTGACATCGACATCTTCATTTTCAGGCAAAACTGCCACTGTAACAGTAGAAGTATGCACTCTACCACCAGATTCAGTTTCAGGCACTCTTTGTACTCTATGTACCCCGCTCTCAAATTTAAATTTTGAATAAACGCCTTTCCCATTTATTGTACAAGCGACTTCTTTTACCCCTCCAACTCCTGTTTCTGAAAGGTTGACAATATTCATTTTAAAGTGATGTTTTTCAGCAAATTTTTGGTACATTCTCAATAGTTCCCCAGCGAACAAACTTGCTTCATCACCACCTGCTCCGCCTCTAATTTCTAAAATTACATTCTTTTCATCGTCTTCATCTTTGTCAATCAATGCCACTTCAATTTCTTTCTCAAGTGCTTCCATTAATTTTCTATTTTTTTCTAATTCTTCACTGAAAATATCTCTCAGTTCTGCATCTTGTTCTGTCTTAAGAATTTCTTTCGCTTCTTCAATTTCCTTATTAAGTTTTTCGCGTCTATTGTGCAATTCCACATATTCGCCCAAACTCGCTTGCTCTTTTGCAAGCCTTTCATAGTCGCGTCTATCTAAATTTGTATTCATAAGTTCTTCATTAATTTCATTATATCTATTTACATAACTTTCTAATTTGTCCATAATTTTTCCTCAAAATAAATATTATTATACATTATACTATAAAGATAAGAAAAAGACAAGTATTGTTTCAGACTGTAGACAAATCGTTTCTAGGGGATTTCATCCCCTAGAAACCCAGACAAGGACAGATGTCCTTGACCTGTAGTCTTAGGAAGTGACACTAGCCAACTTTAGTACTAAAACTTAAAAAATATATTTTCTTAGTGTGTTTCACACACTAAGTATATTATTTAAGTACTAAGTTGTGACTATGTACTAACCAAAGACCACGCCACGGTGGGGCATCCCACCAGCTTTTTGCTATCTCTTTGAGTTTAATTCAATTTTATTGATTTTTTTATTTGTATTTGTCTATACTCTCAGACAAGTATTGTCTTAGAGTTTAAATTCATTTTGATTTTAAGGTAGCATATATCACTCTTTCTATCCCTTGATAATCAAGTCTCATTCCTATATTGTCAAAATCTTGCATTAAAATTTTTTTTACTTCATCAAATTGTCCTTTACCTAGTTCAAAGTATATTTTACCGCCCACATTTAAATGATTTGGTGCTTGTGCAATTATTGCCCTATAAAAATCAAGCCCATCCGTTCCACCATCTAAAGCTAAATGTGGGTCATAATTCGACACTTCCAATGTGTCAATTTCACTTGTTTTAATATACGGCGGATTAGATACAATAATATCATACTTTTGTTCGCCCAATTTAGAAAACAAATCAGATTGCAAAAATAACACTTTCGCATTGAGTCTATCAGCATTTATCCTAGCCATTGCTATAGCACTTTCATTTATATCTACTCCTACCACATTACAGTCTGTCATCTTTGATATAGTGATAGCAATACAACCACTTCCCGTACACATATCTAAAACATTCAAACCACTTGCACCTACTTTAATATCTTTTAGCACTGTTTCAACTAAAATTTCCGTATCAAAGCGTGGTATTAAGGTTTCATCATTGAGTTCAAATTCAAAGCCATAAAAATTTGCGTGCCCAAAAATTCTTTGAAGTGGCTCTCCTTTTTTTCTCAATTCCGCATACTCACGCACGCGTTCTAAATCTTTAGGTGCAATGTACTTTATAGTTTTTAGTTCCGCACGATTGCACTTCAAGACTTCACAAAATATCCAATCTACATCACTTTCATCGGTTATATTGTTTGCCAAAAATTCTTCGCGTAATTTTTGCCATTCATAAATTAAATTATGTTCCAAAATGTCTTCATCTTTATCATTCATCATTAGCACCTCTTTAAGTGTAACTATTGCACACATTATACTCCGTTCGTCCGTATCCTTATGCAAAAGTGCTTGTATCCAATAAGAAGGCTTAGAGATAAAACGAACAAATTTATTGTCATATTGATTTAAAAATACAAATACTTCATATACTGCACTCAATATAATAGCAAACAATACTGTTTTGTATATTAAATTAAGCCAAAAATTAGATTCATAAAAAAGTGGCAACGCATATATTGAAAGTATTATTGTGATAAATACAATGGAAAATGGATTAAAAAAATATCTAGGTTTTTCTTCTGCCACCACATCTACATCTAAACTTTTATGGTTTCGCAAAGCACTCATTGCTTTATTGACGGCATTTTGTAAGTGAAAATATGTTTTACCAAAACGAGACAAAATATATGTCAACAAAATTAATATGATAACAGTAAAAGTGGAATTGACAATATTAAAAATTAATGAGCGTACTACTACATAATTAAGAGCTTCAAATATTGAAATTGTGATAAAATTTGGTAATTGAACAAGCAACAACGCCCCCAAAACACCTGCATACACAGCACCTAAAATACAAACTATATATTTAACAATTGTCACAAGCACATTATATGTAGTAATTTTATTATGCTCTCTAACAATTTCTTTAGATACAAAGTAACCCAAAATTGCGTTTTTAATAGCAATGATAACAAATATAAGTGCTCTAATAAACGGAAATTTTCTCAAGCGGGCATCATTTTTTGTTCTAAGTATTCGACAAACTATGCGTGAATCATAATCCACACCCACTGCTAAATAATTATTGTAGAGATAACATACTCCTCTACTTACAGAAAAACCAGCAATATTTACATTCTTATCCATAGGCAAACCTAATGAATATTATTGCCCAAATTAAACTTTTATATAAATGTTCTTCGTCAACAATGGGAATAAAATATACAAAACAATTTAAAGTATCACTTCAAGAAATTTTAACCCCCAAATATTATAGAACCTATATAAAAATATAAGTCGGACTGAGCCGACTTATCTTATTGTAAATTGTACTTTTTCTTAAATTGTTCTACACGACCTGCTGTGTCGACAATCTTTCTATTCCCTGTATAATGAGGATGACACTTGCTACAAATATCTACTTTCATAGTGTCACCATCTACTGTTGACTTTGTCTTGAAAGTAGCACCACAAGCACATACCACAGTAACATTGTGATAATTTGGATGTATTCCCTTTTTCATAATTGTTCTCCTTTAATCTTTACTTAGTTCATAAATTTTAATACATTTTAGTAATTTTGTCAAGGACTTTATACTATTTTTTTGTAAATTGTGTATACCTAAATTTATAATTTATTGTTTTTTATACTTTAATCACAACTTTGGTAATTTAGGTGGTTGTTTAGGCATCTTAGGTTTAGGTGACTTAGGTGGCTCTTTCATTATTTCTTCAAGGTCTTTGTCACTTATAGTATTAGAATCATCAATATCTTCTACAGCATTATTTTGCGGACCTGCATTTGCACTTAAGCCTAACACTACATCATCAAAGTTATCATCCTTTGGCGAAAATTTTTCAAATAATCTCTTAGGTTTTATTTCTCCGTCATCGCTAAATAACGCTTTGTCTTCGGCTTTCTCACGCATTTTTTCTTCTTTAAGACTTTGTTTTTCCAATCTCTTAAGTTCTTTTTGTTCGCGTTTTAATTCCTTTTCCCTTGCTTTGTCTTTGAACATATTTTCCTCTTCCCTTTCCTTTATCATCTTCTGGCGTTCTTTTTCTAGTTTTGCCATTTCTTTTTGTTCGCGTTCTCTTTCCTTTTGCGCTTCTTTTTCTGCCTTTATTTGTGACTTATCAACTTTTGTGCTTATTGTATTTTTATCTTCCTTTGGTTCTTTTACTTTCTTTTCTTTAGGCGATTTTTCTTTTTCCACCTTTTCTCTTGGAATATATTGAGCGACCTGTACTTTTTCTTCTTTCTCTTTCTTTTCTTTTTCAAATTTAGCGTCTGCTTTCTCTTGCTCTTTCTTTCTTTCATTCAAAAGTTTTTCGCGTTCTTTGTCTAATTTCTCTTGTTCTTTTTCTTCTTTTTTACGCTCTTTTTCTTCTTTTTTATGCTCGCGCTCTGCTAATTTAGCAAGTTTATCATTTTCCGCTTTTTGTGCACGCTGTTCTTTCTCAAGTTCTTTTTGCTCTTTTTGGTGTCCCTTATCAATCAAAGCCTGATTCTTTTTCTCCTGTTTATCAAGCTTTTCGCTTTCTTTAAATAGTTTTCTATGTTCGCGTTCTGCCTGTTTTATTTCCTTGCGTGACATAGTACTACTCATTGGGTCTACGCCGTCTTCATAATCTTCACTAAGCAAGCGTGCTTTTCTTCTCTTCTCTATCCAGAATGAAATACCTACATAAATAAATATTAGTCCTGCTACAACTAAGAATATTATCCAAATAAATTGTATAAAATCAAATTCTGTAGACACAGTGAAGTATATTGGCAAAAATACTGTTTTTTCTTCATCTGTCATTTCTATGACATTGCCACTATTGTCAACTTTTTGATATGTGATATAGTATGTACCATTGCTAAATTGCGTGAATCTATCCGTAGATATACTTGAACGAGAAAACTCATTTAAAACACTGTCTGTTAAATTCGCTTTTGAATAACTATCCGAACTATGATAAACTACCACATCTATATTAGGATAAAATCTTCCAAATCCCCCAAAGTAAACTTCAGGTTCATAAGCGTAATCATTATCTTCTATTATATTTTGAATGCCTATAATAACGCATTGACCATAGATGCTTCCCTGTATACTCTCAAGAGTATTACCTGTGCCAAAATCAAGTCTATTATTATTTAAATTTACTTCTGCTAACTGTGGCGAAGCTTCTAGCAACGCCATAATACTATCAACATTGGTAATTCTATTATTCGCTACATTTATGTACAATAAATTGTAAATATTGCTAATAGTTAACGAGGTAATGGCGTTATTGTTTAAATTAATTGAAGTGAAAGGCAAATATTCAAGAGTTACTGCACTTAATACCCCATTAGATAAATCTAATTCAGTTGTCCCAAAATCAGCGTTATTTAAACCTGACAAAGTCAAACTTCTTATAGTTGTCATATTGCTTGGCAACCTTATATCTGCATTTGTTCCTATATTTGTTAATGACAATATAGTTAGATTATTCAAGTTGCTAATATTTAAATAATTCAAATAAGGTTTATTACTTAAAGTGAATGAGTATGTAGTATCACATTCTGACACATATAAATGTGTGAGGGCATTAAGATTGGCTAAATTATCCACAACCGAACTACCCAAAGCATCACAACCCAATAATTCTAATGTTGTCAAATTTGTACAGTTAGCAAAATCTACGGTACTCAAATTTTCACAATCATATATATATAATTCTGTTAAATTTTCGCAATTTAAATTTAAGGTCATTAACTGCGTCTTACCTGCTATAGAAAATGAAGTAAGTGCTACATTGCTGATATTTATTGTAGTGATACCCTCACTAGCATCCAAATTAAATGACCTAAGTGAATTAGCATTATTTAAAGTAACTTCGCTTAAATTGTTTGAATTTACTATGCTGAATTGAAAAAGATTAGGCAAATTGTCGATATACACGCTATTTAAGTAACTTGAACCCAAAAACAATATTTGTAAATTGTTAAATTCCTCTAGGTCTACTTCGCGAATATTAGTCCCTTGCAAATTTAAGTATTCAAGCCCTTTCATTGCACTAATGCCACCAAATGTATCCACATTAATTAAATTACATTCCAACAATGACAATGACTGCAAATTCTCTGCACTAGAAAAATCTATTTCACTTAAATTGTAACAATTAGATACATCAAGCGTTTGTAAACTTTGCAATGTATCTGAAAGCAATAGTGACTTTAAATTTGTACAATCAGTAAATATTATAGTTTCTATATTTGAAGACTGCGAGATATCAAACTGTTCTATCCAATCATTATAACTTAAGAATAATTTTTTGAGATTTGGTGCATACACAAGTGTGTGTGCAACAACATATCCATTTTCTTCAAAAGTCATTTCATCCAGTTGCAAATTGCGTAAATTAGTTGCTCTAGATAAATCTAGCACCTGCAAATTAGTATTATTTTGTAGTGTCAAATTGCTCAACACGCTAGAATCAACATAAAGATTTGTTAAGTGAGTGTTTCCTACGATATACAGATTTCTTAAACTACTACCTTGAATGTTTATCTCTCTTAATGCAGAATTGTCCTCAAAAGTGGCTTGTGTTAAATTGGGCATTGTATAATTTATTGAAAAATTATCTCCTGCTATATCACTTAATGACAAATTCGTCAAACTTTGTGCTGTAGCACTATCCAATGTAAAATTTATGTGAGTGCTAGCTGAAATATTAATTGTTGACAAATTATTGCCAGTGAAATCAACTCGTGTTAGTGCGGTGCAATTTTCAATATTGATATTTTTTAAATTAGGGAATACAGAATTGTTGTTGCCTTGGAGGTCAACGCTCACTAATTGCGTCATATTTCTTATAGTAATAGTAGTTAAATTATTAAACCTAAACTGAGACAATCCTGTAATTTCTGTAATGCCATTACATACACCTGATTGTGCCCCATCAAAAACTAACTCTGAAATTGCATTAAATGAATCTGCAGTTAAATCTTCCCCGCCATTCAATTCTATTAAATATCTTTCTAACTGTGTGTCGAGTGTAAGTTCTGACGCATTAGATATGCTATCCGCACTGACTAAATTTATTTGCTTATTGTCGTTCAGTAATCCACCACATAGGCATACAACAAATACGAAGAAAAGACTAAATAGAACAATCGTCGTTTTTCGTAATATACTACTCATATCTTTCCTCCTTAGTATTTATTTCTTTTTATTTGTTCTGTATACAAAGAACACTAGAACTAAGTATATAACCCCTATTAAAATTAATATACTAAACATTATTGATAAAATTTGTAAAAGATTGCCATCATTATTGACTACATTTATTGTAAAAGCATAAGTTTGTGATTGGTCACCGATATCACTAACAGCACGGACTGAAAATGTATAAGTCCCACTTGTGTTTATTTTCAAATAATTTGCCTTAACATAAGCACCACCATTGATGGAATATTCTACTTGATAATTTTCGTCATTGCTATCTAAATAAATTTTTGCTGTACCATTGATTGTTTCTCCTATGTTTAAAGCATTACCTTCTTCATCAACTATACTAACTGTTGGTGCTAATTTAAAAATTCTTATTGTGATTGGAACATAATCTAAATACCCTTCACTCGTTCTAATGTATATATTGTATGTAGCAGGGTTATAACGGCGTTCTTTGTCCTAAATAAGGGCGTTCTTTGCCCGAAGCGCGCTCGTGTTTCATACTTTAGCTTTTGCCCCTCAAGGTAATTTAATACTTGTTAAGCGCC
>CALWAB010000034.1 GCA_944372745.1 uncultured Clostridia bacterium
ATTGAGTTATTTAAGTAAATAAAGAATACCAATAGTGTTTTCTCCGCAATGACTTGCTATTGTAGCACCAGCAGTTGTTATATAAATGTTTTCAAATTTTCCTTTTTCTTTAACTACTTTTACTGCATTTTCTAAAACTTCTTGTGAAGCAGTAGTATAAGTTATGAAACAACAATGATTATCATAATTAGGATGATTTTTTAAAGCATCTTCTATATATTCGCTAATCACTTGTTCAAATTTTCCTTTGTACTTATTAATGACACCCATTTTACCATCTTGTACACCTATGCAAACTTTAAGGCGGAGTAGGTTAGCACCAAATCTTTGTACAGCACTACATCTACCACCTTTATGAAGTAGTTTTAGGTTGTCCAAAATAAAAGAACATTCTACTTTGTTATTATTAGCCATATTTTGAATTAATTTTGCAATTTCATTCACATCTTTACCTTCATCTGCTAGTCGTCTAGCATAAATGGCTAGGGTAGCAATACCAGTAGATAAGTAACGCGAATCAATAATGTAAACATTTTTAAATTCTTCGCTAGCAATTTTTGCAAAATTATAACACGAACTCATTTCACTAGAAATAGTAAAATGAATAATAGCAGTATTGTCATTTGAATATTTAGAAAAAAATTCTTTGTAGCGTTCCACACTGACTGCTCCAGTCTTAGGTAAAATATTTTTTGTTTTGATAAAATCGAAAATTTCCTTAGTGGTGATATTTTCGCCGTCAATATAATCTTTTTCTCCTAAATTGATAGTTAAGCCTATAGTTTTAAAATTGTACTTGTCAAGTAATTCCTGTGTTAAATCTATAGTGCTATCTGCAGTTATTTGAATTTTCATAAATACTCCTTTTTATAATTATACAAGTTAACAAAAAAATAAACAACTAAATTAAGCACTTAACATATTATCATTTGCTAAAATATTCTGCAAATGCTTTCACTATTAATTTTTGTCCTTCTAAATTTGGATGGATTCCATCTTGACAGTACAATTTGTCAATATCGTATGCTTGTAAAAATTGTTGTCGTACATCCACTAAATCTGTATTCATTATGCGTGCCACTTTGCTTATTTCATTTGAATATAATTCTTGTCTTCTATATATAATCTGTATATCACCCAAAAATGTTTCAATATTTTCTCTGTTGTTGCCTTGACAAATGAAATTAAAGTATTTTTTTGCAATAATAGGAGGAAGTGTCATAAGAATAGGGCGTATATTGTGTTCTCTTATCATTTGAACCATATCAATCAAATCGGCACTGAATTGATTTAAGTCTGTCTTAGGAAGATAATTGCCGTGCGGATTTTGAGAAACACTTTTCCAACAATAATCACTATCATTACCACCATATTCAAGTATAATAGAATCTATATTTGGTGAAGACTTTAAAAAATTTGATAGCTTTGCTTTTCCACCGTTAACACAAAGCCCCATCTTAGAACAATTTTCTATACTAATATCAAATTTCTTTTCAATGCCTTGCCAATCTACATCTTTAGATATGTGATAACGGTTATCATCCCCTAAGACAATGCCTCTTAAAATACTGTCACCAAATAATGCAATTTTTTTTGTCATAAAATATCTCCTATAATCTAGTTTTCAATACTATATTACACGCTTTTCAAAAAAATGTCAACTATTTTTATAAATATGTTTGTAATAATTAAAAAAATATGTTACAATTGGAACGGAGAAAAGATATGGAAATAGAAAATGAGATGAGAAAATTTGAAGAAGAGTTAGGCAAATTTCACATACCACGCTATGAAGATTTACCTGATATTGAATTATATATGGATCAAGTGGTAGCACTTTTGAACAAAAATTTGTATATTATAGCTAATAATGACAATGTAATAACACCTTCAATGGTCAATAATTATGTAAAATTTGGATTGATTCCTGCTCCTGTGGGGAAGCGTTATACGCGTAAACATTTATGTTATATGACAGCACTGTGTTTTTTGAAACAAATTTTGAGTATGAATGAGATAAAATTGCTTGTCACTCATCAATTAAAGTATTCAACTGAATTAGATTTGTATAACTTATTTTGTACTGAACTAGAAAAATCTTTCAAAAATTGTAGTAGTTTTGATCCACATCAACCAACATTATGTGATGAAAAGGTACATTGTTTAATATATTGTGCTAAAGCAATAGCATACAAATTGCACGCACAAAAATATATACAAATTATAAATACCGCTAGTGAGTTTGAAAAGAAAGTCGACAAAAAGAATATTGACAAAAAAAATACTGATAAAAATAAAGATGCAAAAAAAGAAACAACAACAAAAAAATAATACAATTGTGTAATATAATTGATTTATCTATAACATTGTGGTATAATGAATGAGTTAAAAGAGAGGAATAAAAAATGGCAGATATAGAAACGATAAGACATTCTATGGCACACCTTATGGCGTATGCTGTACAGGAATTGTATAAGGATGTCAAATTTGGAATAGGTCCAGCAATAGAAAATGGTTTTTATTATGATTTTGATGTAGAGAAACCATTTGAGCCAGAAGACCTTGAAAAAATTGAAAATAAGATGCGTGAACTCGTCAAACAAGATTGTGAATTTGAAAGAATTGTTTTGACAAGAGAACAAGCGTTAGATATGTTCAAAGACCAACCTTATAAAGTGGAATTAATCAAAGAACTTCCTGAAGGGGAAGAAATCACAGCGTACAGATGTGGGAATTTTGTAGATTTATGTCGTGGCCCACATGTAGAAGATTTTAAGAAATTGAGAAATGTAGCATTTAAAATTGATAGGTCATCATCAGCATATTGGCGTGGCGATGAACGCAATAAAATGTTGCAGAGAATTTATGCTTATGCTTTTGAAACAAAAGAAGAACTTAAAAATCATTTAAAATTTATTGAAGAAGCAAAAGCTCGCGACCACAGAAAATTAGGTCCACAATTAGACTTATTTATGATGGTTGACACAGCACCAGGTATGCCATATTGGTTACCAAAGGGTTGGAAATTATTTAATACACTTATAGATTTTTGGCGTGAAGAACACGAAGCACGCGGATATGAAGAAATAAGTTCACCCTTGATTAACGCAAAACAATTATGGGTAACAAGCGGACACTGGGCACATTATCGTAAAGATATGTTTTCAATAGAAGATGAAGATTTCGCAGTCAAACCAATGAATTGTCCTAATGCAATGGTAGTTTATAAGAGAAAGGTACACAGTTATAGAGATTTGCCTTTGAGATACTCTGATTGTGATGTGCTTCATAGAAAAGAAGGCTCAGGTACATTGCACGGTCTACTTCGCGTGCAAATGTTTAGACAGGACGATTCACACAACTTTATTCGTCCCGACCAAATAGAAAGCGAAATAGAGAGCATATTTGAAATAGCTGATAAATTCTATCATATATTTAATTTGACATATCGTTGTGTATTATCTACACGCCCAGATGACTTTATGGGCGACCCAGCATTGTGGGATATAGCAGAGAAGACATTAGGTGAAGTGCTTGACAAACGCTTTGGCAAAGGCGGATATGAAATCAATGAAGGTGACGGAGCATTCTATGGGCCTAAAATTGACTTGCTTATGAAAGATGCACTTGGTCGTGAATGGCAAATGGGTACTATCCAGTTGGATTTCCAATTACCAAGGAATTTTGACTTATATTATACAGATAAAGATGGTTCTCGTCAAACACCAGTAGTTGTGCATAGAGTTATTTATGGCTCAATAGAAAGATTTATAGGGCTTTTGATTGAACACACAAAAGGTGAATTCCCATTGTGGATAAGCCCTGTACAAGTAGGTATTGTACCGGTATCCGAAGAGCAATACGACTACGCAAAAGAAGTGGCAGAAGAACTCAAACGCCATAAAATACGCGTAGAACTAGATTTAAGTGACAATGGTATGGGAGCTAAGGTTAATAACTTTAGAAAAATGAAAACCCCATATACAGTAATCTTGGGCAATCAAGAAATAGAAAATCATAGCATATCATTAAAAATCCGTGGTGGTAAACAAATAAATAATATACCTATGGAAAAATTCGTAAGAGTACTTGATAAACAAATTTTAGATAAGACATTTGATTTGATAGAAGAATTTTAAAAAAGTATGTTAAGTAGCTTAAAAAGATGCATTTAGCGTCCTATTTTGAACTTTAAGTGCATAAAATAGGAGAGTATAGAATATTCTCCTTATTTTTAAAACTTTATATTTTAGGGGATTTTAATGAAAAAGAAAGTCGAAAATGAATTGACGCAAGAGAAATCTTTAGAGGAAAAACCTAAAGAAGAAAAAGAAAATGTAGAGGAAATAGCATCTACCGAAGCACCCAAAGAAGTAGAGAAAAAGAAAGCGTCAAAGAAACCAACTTCGCATAAAAAAGAAGAAGATGTTTCACAAAGCGAAGAAGTTAAAGTAGAAGATGAAAATGATGCAGGAGATGGTGTATCATTGCAAACATTTTTTACTAAGAAAACGGAACGCCAAGTCAATAAACTAAAAAGAAAGAAAACATTTAGTTATGAGAATGCGAAAAGATACAAACCTAAAGCCGACAAGGGCTTGAGTCTTGAGCAAGTCCAAGAGCGTATAGACAACGGGTATGTAAATCTGGTACATGATAAAAATAAGAAAACATACCTTCAAATTTTCTTAAAAAATATTTGTACATTCTTTAACTTATTGTGTCTTGTCGTGGCAGTATCACTCATAGTGGTAGGGGCATTTGATAATATATTCTTTATGGTTATTATCATAGCAAATACATTAATTGGTATTATACAAGAAATCCGTGCCAAGCACACTATGGAAAAAATATCGCTCGTGACCGCCCCGACAGCATTGGTTGTCCGTGAGGGCAAAAAGTACGAAGTCCCAGTTCGAGAAATAGTGCTTGACGATATTATAATGTTTTCATTAGGTAAACAAATTAGTGCCGACTGTGTCATAATCTCAGGTGAAGTAGAAGTCAACGAAAGTTTGCTTACAGGCGAAAGCAATTCTATAAAAAAGAAAGCAGGCGACCGCTTGTTGAGTGGAAGCTTCATAGTCAGTGGCGAATGTGTAGCACGAGCAGACAGCGTAGGCGATGCTAGTTATTCAGCACAGTTGTCCGCTAAGGCAAAAGAATACACAAGACCTAAATCAGACCTTATGAAAAGTATGCGTGTTATCATAAGCGTAATAGGTGTAATCATCATACCTTTAGGCATTTTGATGTTATACAATAACTATATGCAAGTGGGCGGAGAGAGTATGGAAACCATCAAAAAGACCGCAGGTTCAATCATTGGAATGATACCAGCGGGGATGTTCCTACTTACAAGCGTGGCCCTTGCTGTAGGTGTCATCAAACTTGCATCAAAAAGAACATTGGTACAAGATTTGTATGGCATAGAAATGTTGTCGCGTGTCAATGTGCTTTGCCTAGATAAAACAGGTACGATTACAGATGGTACAATGGTCGTCACAGAAGTTGAACCACTCAATAAAAATTTGTCACATACAGAAATGACAAAAATAATGGGTTCAATGATGACAGAATTAGGCGAAAATAATGCCACATCACGAGCCTTGTTAGATTATTTTGGTAAAAATGATGCTTATAAAATTACTGCTAAATTGCCATTTTCAAGTTCAAGAAAATTGTCTGCAGTGTCATTTTCAAATGGTAATACCTATATTATAGGTGCGTCCGAATTTGTGCTTGACGAAGTGTCAAAGGAAATAGAAGACAAAGTCAAAGATTATGCAAAACAAGGTAAGCGTGTCATTTTGCTAGCAAAAGTCAAAGGCAAAATAGACAAAGAAAATGTGCCAAGCGGAGCAAAACCATTAGCATTAATTGCTATTGAAGATAGAATAAGAGAAAATGCACCAGAAACATTGCGTTGGTTCCAAGACAACGATGTAGATTTAAAAATTATATCAGGTGATAATCCTATCACAGTTAGTGAAATTGCAAAACGCGTGGGCGTACCAAATGCAAATAAGTATATCAATTTGTATGGCTTGTCAGATCAACAAGTCATAGATGCAGCCGACAAGTATACAGTCTTTGGTAGAGTTACTCCAGAACAAAAGAGTGTGCTTGTCAAGGCTCTAAAACAAAAAGGGCATAAAGTGGGAATGACAGGTGACGGCGTCAATGATATTCTAGCCCTTAAGGAAGCAGACTGCTCTATAGCAATGGCTAGCGGAAGTGACGCTACAAGAAATGTCAGCAGTCTAGTATTATTGGATAGCAATTTCTCATCAATGCCAGATATAGTGGCAGAAGGTAGACGCGTTGTCAATAACATTACAAAATCTTCATCACTATTCTTGACAAAGACTTTCTTCACAATATTGCTATCAATATTGTGTCTAGCACTTGCAATCAGTTATCCGTTTACACCAAATTCAGTGTTATTGCTTGAAATGTTTGCAATAGGAATACCATCATTCTTCCTAGCATTGCAACCTAATAAAGACCCAATACGAGGTAACTTCCTAGTTAACCTGATAGTGAAGTCGATACCGGGAGCAATACTATTGGTATTAAACTTCGTATTTTGTTATATATTCGACATAACCTATGGGGACGGCACGCATTATGAAACAATGGCAAGTATAGCAATCACATTCTCAGGCTTAATACTATTGCTTCGAGTATGTAGATCGCTTGATTCATATAGACTTACGCTATTTGGGGCAATGTTTGTGCTGTGTGTCACGGCATTGCTAGTCATCCCACAATCTTTCTTTGGCCATGTAGATATAGACTTCCAAAGTATGCTATTCATACTATGCGTAGTAGAATTTGGCTTCTTGTGGTTAATTAAACCTAATACACCACCTAAAGAATTAAGGCAAAAGAATAGGAAACTAGAGATGCGAATAGGGGAATTGGAAGAACAGAAATTCATATATTTAGAAAAATTAAAAAGATTTTAAAAAATTGCTTATAAATTTTAATATTTATATTTTGATTATAATAAAAATAAAAGAGTATAAACTAAATGCAAACTTAGGATATACTCTTTTTGTTGTTAGCAATGTAGGATAATGAGATATTGTCGTAATGTATTATTTTAGTTGTTCTTTTTAGTATAAAAAGTATTTTTACCTGCACCATGTTTATCTAATTTATTTTCGTCCACAAGTTTTTTAAGTGATTTTTCAATAGATTTTACACTTAGACTTGGGCACAATTCAATTATTTGAGATTTTTTAAATTTGCCAATGATTGTAAAAATTGCTTTTTTAACCATTTCTAATGCAGAATTGTTATTAAATATTATGTCAACTCTTTCTTCAAAATCTCTATAAGCAGAAATAATTGTTCCAAGCAAATATTTTATAAAGCACTCTGGATCATCTTTGCCTTCGTGCCAATCTTTTTGAGATTGTTCGAGTGCATCATAATATAAATTTTTGTTTTTAGCTATTTTTGATTCAAGTGAGATGTATTTACCAATTATATAACCACATCTATATAGAAGTAGAGTGGTTAGTAGCCTACTCATTCTTCCGTTGCCATCTAAAAATGGGTGAATACACAAAAAGTCGTGTATAAAAATTGGTATCAAAATAAGCGGATCGACATCACCTTTTGCTACGGCTTTATTAAACTCTTGGCAAATACTTTCAATAGCAATAGGCGTTTCAAAAGGAGATAATGGCGTAAAAATTGTATAAGTTCTTCCATTTGGATATGTGTTACTTATATAGTTCTGAACATTTTTGAATTTTCCTCCAATGGCTTTTGAAGAATGGCTAAACAGCATTTTATGAAGTTGTAAAATATAATTTGGAGTTATTGGAATATAATCATAATTATTATGAATAACATTTAGAACATCTCTATATCCAGCAATTTCTTCTTCATCTCTAGTTTTGGGGGTTGTTTTTTCGTTAATGAGTTGTTTTAATCTTGTGTTTGTTGTTCTTATACCTTCAATTTCGTTTGAAAATTCTGTGCTTTGTATCTTTGCAATTTCAACTAGTCTATCAAGTTCTTGTGGTTTTTGCTGTAAGAACAATTCTTGTTTTGCCTTGTGTTCGTGAATTTGTGATACATATCCAATTATTTCATTATCCCATTTTGTATCCTTTAGTATACTATAATCAAAAATTCTCATTATAATATTACTCCTTAAACATTATTCTCCTAAATTATATACAAAAATAGGAGAATAGTCAAGTAATTAGGAGAAGGGACTTAAAAGATTTTACTTAACATTAAGAATAATATATTAAAAACTTTTGCGTAATCTCAAAAGTCAAGGACAGCCGTCCTTGACTTTTTGTCTTTAATTTTGTAGGTTTCCATACAAGTGATGATTTCACAGTAGGTATATAAATGAATTTTTTATTTGCTTTTTAAAAGTTCAATATAGAGTTTTCTTTTGTCATCAGGTTGTTTTTCAATTAAGGTATAAAGTTCCTCACAATCTTTATAACTTGTATAATTTTTAGCAAAAAATTCATTAGGAGTAATCTTAAATACTTCTATTATAGTTAAAAGAGTTTTAGTAGATAAGTCAAATTTTTCTGTTTCTAATCTATTTATATATGATGGACTTTTACCTATCATCAGACTTAAATCTCTAGCACTCAAATTATTTTTGTATCTAAAATAACTTATTCTCTCGACAACTTCATTAATATCCATATAACACCTTTTGATATTTATAGTTTATATAATGAAAAGCAATTTTGTGAATAATGACATTGTGCAAAAATTTAAAATACAGTCAAATATGAATAATCACATTAAATTAATTGACAAATTTTATAGATTTTAATAAAATAAATTATGGAAAACAATAATAATTTTAAAATCTGTTCATTTTTTGGACATAGACAAATACAGTTAAGTGAAGATTTGCAAAAGCGTATTACAAAAATTCTAATTGATTTAATAGAGAAAGAAGGCTTTAATACTTTTTATTTTGGGGCTTTTGGAGAATTTGACGAATTATGTAGAATAATTGTGACAGATTTACAAAAAAAATATCCTTATGTTCAAAGGATATATTGTTTAGAGGATGAAAAGTATATAAGAAAAAGACCTAGATATTTAACCAAAGAAGAATATGATGAGTTTGTATATTTACCGCTTTCTTATACATATTGGAAAACTAGAATTTATTATCGTAATTGTGCAATGATTGATAATAGTGATTTTATTATTTTCTATGCTGAAAATAAAGAAGGTAGCGGGGCATATAAAGCATATAAATATGCAGTGCAAAAAAAGAAAAAATTTATTAATCTATTTACTTGATTAAAATCAATTTTAATTAAGACTATACCTAGATACAACTTAAGTACTAAATAAATTATATTTGTGCTTGTAAAAGCACAAAATATTATTTTTAAGTTATTTAGTGCTAAAGTTAGCTAGTGTCGCAACCTAAGACCATAGGTGCAGGACGCCGTCCTGCTACTAGGGTTCTAGGGGATGGAAAATCCCCTAGAAAAATAATTAAAATCAATTTTAATTTTTTTTATAATATGATATAATTATTAATTATAGGGAGAATTAATTATGGCTAATAAGGTAGCAGTTATAAGTGGGGCAACAAGTGGTATAGGGCTTGCTTGTGCTAAAGCATTTGCAAATAATGGGTATAAAGTGTATTGTTTGTCACCAAGAAAGCCTGAACATTACGAATTTGAGTTTATTCAATGCGATGTCACCGACAATGAGCAAGTACTCAATGCGGCTGAAATAATCAGCAAAAAAGAGCCTATTGTAGATGTCGTGCTTTGCAATGCAGGGCGTGGCATTAGTGGACCATTGGAAAGTTTCGAACTTGAATCTGCAAAATCACTTTTTGATTTAAACTTATTTGGAGCTTTTTCATTGGCTAAGGCATTTATACCTAAATTTAAAGAGCAGAAATCTGGCAAAATTTTATTTATGAGTAGCGTTGGCTCAATCTTTGCTTTGCCTTTCCAAGCGTTCTATTCAGCGACAAAAAGTGCATTGGAAACAATGGCAAATGCTTGGCGACTAGAATTAGCGCCATTTAATATACAAGTCGGTAGCATATTGCCGGGGGATACAAAGACGAATTTCACAGCCTCAAGAGAAAAACACGATGGGGACGAAACTTATCAAAATAGGGACGCTAAGTCATTAAAGAAAATGGAACACGATGAAATTCACGGTATGTCACCTAACAAAGTAGCAAAAGCAGTAATAAAAGCGGTCGAAAAGAAGAAATTGCCTATAAGGACTATAGTAGGTGGCAAGTATAAAATTTTTGCATTTCTAAATAAAATATTGCCACAAAAATTAGTGCTTTACATAGTTGGCAAAATGTATGCCTAAATATATTTGAGAAAATATCTTTTTAGGTTATTTATATTTAGTTTTGACCATAGGTCAAGGACTTGTCCTTGTCTAGGGGTGTAGGGGGATGAAATCCACCTACATTTTACTAGGGACGGGAAAATCTCTAAGTAGAGAAATCTACCTAAATTCAATCTAAAATTATGAATAAACTTATTTTGATTAATTATCATATTAAAAAATTAAAATACTTATCAAAAATTATTGACAAATAATTCAAACTATGCTATTATATGTAGACGCCGAATTTTAGCGGTGTTAATTTTTTTGAATGGAGCAGATAAAATGCGCGTAAAGATAACCCTTGCATGCAGTGAATGCAAGCAAAGAAACTACAACACTTTTAAGAATAAGAAGAACGACCCAGACAGAATTGAAATGCAAAAATTCTGCAAGTTCTGTAACAAAACGACACTTCACAAAGAAACAAAATAGTCTAGCGAACAATTTGGAGGCAATATGGCTAAAGACCAACAAGTTAAGGTTAAAGAAAAGAAGAAGGGTGGCTTTTTCCGCAAGATAAAGGAATCTTTTGCAGAACTTAAAAAAGTCACTTGGCCAACATTTGGACAGGCAACTAAAAAGACTTTTGCTGTCATAGCGGTAGTGCTGTTTTTTGGCGTAGTCGTAGTAGCATTTGACTATGCTTTGAGTTGGCTATATCAATTAATTACAAGTGGGCTATAATAGAGGATTAAATTATGAATAATAAGATTATAGACACAGAACCTAGATGGTATGTTTTGCATACTTTTACTGGTTATGAAATGCTCGCTAAACAAAATCTTGAACAAGTCGTAGAAAATGGTAATCTTCAAGATAGAATCTTTGAGATAGTCGTACCTATGGAAGATGTTGTCGAAGAGAAGAATGGCAAGAAGAAGGTAGTTCAAAAGAAAATGATGCCTTCTTATATACTCATTAAGATGTTATATGGCGATGACCTTTGGCATACTATTACTAGTACGCGTGGCGTAACTGGTTTTGTTGGACCTAAAGGGCGTCCACTTCCTATGACTGAAGATGAGATACGCAGATTGCACCTAGAACGCATTGTCGTTGATTTTGAACTCAATGTTGGTGATACAGTCGAAATTATAGACGGACCATTTGAGGGTAATGCAGGTGTAGTGGAGAGCGTAGATGCCAATAATAAGAAGTGTAAACTCAAGATAACATTCTTAGGTAGGGAAGTAGAAGCAGAACTATCTTACGAACAAATAAGAAAGTTGTAGTATTTTTGGTTTTTCCGACAGCAATGTCGAAAAAATACAGTGGGAGAGGGTTAAGCCCTTGTCATGACCACAATCTCGTGTAGGAGGAATAAAATGGCTAAGAAAATAAGTGCACAAGTCAAAATGCAGTTACCTGCAGGAAAAGCGACTGCGGCCCCACCAGTGGGTTCAATGCTTGGTCCATATGGTATCAATTTGCCAAATTTTGTCAAAGAATTTAATGACAAGACTAGTCAACAAGTAGGATTAGTTATACCTGTAATTGTTACTATATATCAAGATCGTTCATTCGAATTGCAGTTGAAGACACCACCTGCAGCAGTACTTATTAAGAAAGCGTGCGGTATTGAAAGTGGTTCTGCTAAACCTAATAAGGACAAAGTGGCAAAAATCACTAAAGCACAACTTAAAGAAATTGCAGAATTGAAAATGGTTGACTTGAACGCAAACGATGTCGAGAGTGCTATTGATATAATTGCTGGCACAGCTCGTAGTATGGGCGTAGAAGTAATAGATTAGTGGAAGAACATTGTTCGTTAATACCACAAGGAGGGAAAAATGAAGTTTGGTAAGAGATATTCAGAAGCGTTAAAACTTATCGAGAAAGGTAAACTTTATAGCGTAGATGAAGCACTTGACTTGGCTGTCAAGACTGCTTCTGCTAAGTTTGACGAAACTATTGAATTACATGTAAGATTGGGCGTTGATTCAAAAAACGCTGACCAACAAGTTCGTGGTGTAGTAGTATTGCCTAATGGTACAGGTAAGAGCGTAAAAGTTCTTGTACTTGCAAAAGGCGATAAAGCAGACGAAGCAGAAAAAGCAGGGGCAGATTATGTCGGTGCTGACGAATATATTGCTAAGATACAGAATCAAGGATGGCTTGATTTTGATGTATGTATCACAACACCTGATATGATGAGTTCAATTAGTAGAATTGCTAAGATTCTCGGCCCTAAGGGCTTGATGCCAAATCCTAAGAGTGGCACAGTAACTACTGATGTTGCTAAGGCTATCGCTGATGTTAAAGCAGGTAAGGTAGAGTATAGACTTGACAAAAATGAGAATATACACTGCCCTATAGGTAAAGCAAGTTTTGGAGTAGAAAAATTGAAAGAAAACTTGAATACACTTATGGATGCTATAATCAAAGCTAAACCAGCAGCAGCAAAAGGAACATACCTTAAGAGTGTTACAATTGCTAGTTCTATGGGACCAGGTATCCGTATCAACTATGTTGAAAATAACTAAAGTAAGCCTGAGGGCTTATTTTTTTTTATAATTCTGTAATAATTAGTGAAAGTCAAAAAGCATAAACATATTTAACTATGTAATATTTATTGCTTTATGTGATTCCCTTTATAGAAAAAAACTTTTATTAATAGGGATATAATACCATTATAAAATTTGTGTATTATTTACATACAAATTTGTTAATAAATAATGCCAAAAGTAGTTTTCTACAAAATAATATTTTATATGACAAATACTTGCAAAAAATGTATTTTAGGTATATAATATACATATATTAGATATGGAGGTTCAGTATGAATTCATTAGTAAGAGCAATGGACAATTTGCACATAATCATTAAGATTATACTTGCATTGCCTGGTATTGATATCGTTTGGCATGTCTATAGACTTTTGAGAAGTATTGACAAAGGAAGTGTCTTAGGCATTATTTTGGCAATCGTGTTGATAATCATTGGTTGGGCATTCTTCTGGATTATTGACATTATTTCAATTATTCTAACCAATAGAGTACTTTGGATAGATTGATAAAAAAGCACATAAATATGTGCTTTTTTTATATTTTTGTCTATTTATTATTTTGCTGATTGATTTTTAATAAGTTTCTTAATTCTATTAATTGGTCTTCTTTTAGCCTTCTTTTGTCAATGGGAAATGCAGAATTTTTGTTTAAATATATAAAGATATAGTCATCCATTTCTTTGCACTTATAGATATTAGAATATGGTACTTGAGATGAACCCATATTATTGTCATTTTGAATTGTAGTGACATTAAAACTTGTCTCTTCAAAAACATAACAATTTACCATAACTTTACCAGAAAGAGCTTTGTAATTTTTTCTAAGTGTAATTACATAAATTAAACCAAAAGCAAAAGGGAAGGCAAATATTAAAAATATTTCAGTCCAAAATTCATTTATTAAAGAGCCTAGTACTAAATAAGCGACTAAACCAATAGAGCCAATTATCAATGCAATAATGCTAGCAATATATGTTTTTTTCGTCAATTTCTTTTGTACTTTGATGTCAATGACAGTTTCACATTCTACCATAAACTTAAATCCTTTTTATTATTATAGCATTTATAATATAAATTGTAAATCATAATAAGTTAAAAATATTTCTAAAGATGTATAATAAATTATATTAATTTATTAAATTTATTTAATCAATTTTTAACATATTTTTAAAATTTAATATCCGTTTCATATGTGAATATTGATTGCATTTTTGCTTTATTTTTGATATATTAAATTAAATATGGAGTGAAGATGTCAAAGGTTTTAAAAATTTTAATATCAGTAACGCTAAGTTTGCTCATTTTATTGGGAATAGTTCTAGTAACATTATATTATACTACACAAAAAGACATAGATAACTACATAAAATTGCCAATTTATTTGTTGCCCAATGAATATGCAATCAATGTAGACAATTCTTTAGATTATTTAGGTCAACCTGATATGGTTAAGACGGCTAGCGGAAAATATATTGTGGTATATCCACAAGGTCATGGGCACGGCAGTTTAATAATGAAAACAAGTGAAGATGGCGTTAATTGGGTTAATCAGCAATGCCCTGATTCTTGGGCTGATTCACAAGAAGTCCCTACATTGTATACATTAAATAGAGTTGATGGCACACAATATTTAATATTGATTTCAGGGAAACCATATTGGCGTGCAGAAGGTTTGAAAGCAGATGGCTTCCAGTATAGCATATCAAAAGACGATGGCAATACTTGGAGTGAATTTACAAAGGTTTTTAGCCCTATGGACTGTATTGTGGCAATGAGCAGTCTAACTCAGTTAAAAGAAAATGGCGAATATGTGGACAAATGGATGGGTACTTTTCATACACACGAATTTGTCAACTATAAAACAATTTTATCATTTGACGAAAATGATAATGTAGTTTGGTCTACGCCAGAACCGATTTTAGACGAATACCGCAAAATAGAGAAAAAGAACAAATTGTGTGAAATAGAAATTATTAGGAATCAAGAAGATGTGCTTATAATGCTCACAAGGAATGAAGCGAGAGGGAATAAGACATCTTTGATAAGTTATTCTTACGATGAGGGCACAACTTGGACTGAACCAAAGTATCTACCTATAGATTTGTCAGGCGACAGATTTCAAGCAGTATACGATGAATATACGGGCAAAGTTTTAATATCATTTAGACAAATAGTACCGATTAAACCAAATGCTATATCATTATCTAAATTTATGACCTATGGCTGGGTAATGTGGATAGGCACATTTGAAGATTTAATGAATGTAAATAGTGAAAATATAGGCGGTTATTTAGTAGTCTTAGGGCAAGATGCGAGTGGTGATTGTGGCTATAGTGGGTTAAGTGTAGATAATGAGGTAGTGACAGCCATATCTTATGGACATTATATAACGTCCAATAAGTCAAATATACAAGTAGTCAATTTTAATCTAAATGATGTTAGCAATTTCACAAAATTGTTGAATTAAATAATATAAGGTTCAAATAGATACAACATAAATTTTATTTATTTTAATATTTATAATTTTAAGAAAAAGCCATAAAATTTAATCAATAACTTTTCAACCAATAAATAGATAGTGAAATTTTAACTCCACTATCTTTTATTTTGCTATAACAAAGTTTATTAAACTTAGTGGCTTTTTATTATCTTGAATAAAACAAAATTAAAAAAGTTGACAAATATAAAATAATTTGATATTATAAAATAAATGGGATTATGGCTCAGTTGGTTAGAGCGTAACCTTGACATGGTTAAGATCAGAGGTTCGAGTCCTCTTAGTCCCACCAATATTTTTGGGATTGTATGGTTTGTCTGCACTGTGGAAAAGAATTGAGATTTATTGATGAAAAGAAGTTAGATTTTATAAGATATAAGAAATATAAAATGTGATAATTGTAAAATGATAACTGAATTAGAAATAAATAACAAAAACCAAATATTAAGAACCAATCATTATAAAGTTAAATTTTAAAAGCATAAGCCTTAAGGCTTATGCTTTGTTCATAATATAATAAGTATTGTCATCTATTTGCACTTTTATTAGTTCTTTGTCTTGATAAGTGACAGTGTACACATTATTATCTAGGGTTGTGAGTTTGTAGGTCTCTACATCTGCATTATCATCTTTAAGCCAAGTTCCTGTTTGTGCAGTAGTGGAAGCAGGCGTTAAGAGTTCAAATGTGTTGTCGTCTTTGATTACTAAATTGAATTGCTCGTCAAGTGTCTTTGATGTATCAGTCAATTCGCTAGTCAATGTGTCACGGTCTTTTGTAGTGTCACCTTCAGTAGTCGATACTATATTCCAAGTGCCTTGAAATGTAGCATTTTCACCACAAGCGGTAAATATGAGCATCAGTAAAACGCCGACTATTACTAAACTTGCTACCTTAAAAGTGTTCTTCAATACTTTTGTCATTTTTTTATCCTCCTTGTTTGACAATTTAATTATATATTAATTAATAAAAATTGCCTTAGAAGAAAAATAAGCAAATGTGACGAATTGTAAAAATTTTTTAAATATATTGTCGAAAATATTATTTTATGTATATTATTTGCTTGTCTAAGGAGTTTGCATAATCTATTGT